>JACPZX010000097.1 GCA_016195325.1 Acidobacteriota bacterium | reverse complement strand
GGGCGCGCGGCCGAGGGGGCGATCCGCGTTCTCGCGTTCGCCGCCGGCGTCGCGCTCGCCGTCCTCCCCGTCACGGCGCGAAACCGGTACGTCTCCGGGGAATGGGTGCTCCTGACCGCCGGGGGGGGCGAGGTCTTCTACATCGGGAACAACCCGGCAGCGGACGGAAAGTACTCGCCGCCGGATTTCGTGCGCGCGACGAGCGTCGTCGAGCACGAGGACTTTCGCGCCGAAGCGGCCCGGAGGCTCGGCCACGAGGTCACGCGCCGCGAGGCCTCGAGCTACTGGCTGGGCGAAGGGCTCCGCTGGATCGCGGCGCACCCCGCGGACGCCGCGGCGCTCGAGCTGACGAAGCTCAGGATCCTGCTCAACGACTACGAGCTTCCGGACAACCAGAATTTCTACCACCATCGTCTCTTCATCCCCTTCCTCGGCTGGCTGCCGACCTGGGCGCCCCTCCTCGCGCTCGGCGCGGCGGGGATCGTCCTCTCGATCGGCGTGTGGCGCGAGGCCCTGCCTCTCTATCTCCTCTCGGCGGGGTACGCGGGGTCGGTCCTCCTCTTCTTCAACTTCGCGCGGTTCAGGCTGCCGCTGGTCCCTCTCCTCGCCGTCTTCGCCGGCGAGGCGATCGTCGAGCTGCCGGGGCATCTGTTCCGTGGAGGATCGTTCCTCCGCAGGGTGGCGCCCTTCGCGGCGGCCGCGATCGCCCTGGCGGTCGCGATGCTGCCGGCCGGGAACGATCCCCTCCACGTCGGGCAATCGGAATCGCAGTTCTCGAGCCTCCTCGCCCGCGCCGGCCGGGCCGCGGAGGCGAGGCCCCGATCCGATCGGGCGATCGGCCTCCTCGAGTCGATCTATCGGGAGCGAGGCGGCCACGTCGGCGCGGGTGGGCACGGCGTCGCCCCCGCCGGCGATCCGTCGCGCCCGCCGCTGGGCGCCTCGTACTACGGAATCCTGATGGGCGCGTACGAGGCGCGCTCGCGCATCGAGCGCGCGGGCGGGGACGACGCCGCGGCGCTCGCCTGGATCGAGCGCGCCGCGATCGCGGCCCCCGACGCCGACATCGGCTTCGACGTGCTGGTCGCCTGCGGCGAAGCGCTCCTCGACGCGAACCGCGTCCCCGAGGCGCTGGCGGTCCTCTCACGCGCGCGAGCGCAGGACGAGCGGCAGCTGCGGCTGGGCCTCCTCTACGCGCAGGCGCTCCACCGATCCGGGCGGCCCCGGGAGGCTCTCAGGGTCGTGGAGGCGGCCCTCGACGCCAACCCGCATCCGGGGGATCTCGATCTCGCCGACGCCAACTACGGCCTCGCGCTGATCTACCGCGATCTCGGCGACATCCCGAGGATGAAGTTCCACCTCCGGGAGACGCTCGGCCACAACCCGAACCATCCGCGCGCCGGGTGGATCAAGGCGACCCTCGCCGCCTCCGAGCGGGAGCCCGGAAGCTGACGCCGTTGCGGGGGGGCCGGCCGCGTTCCAGAATGGATCGGGATCGAGGGATCGCGCCCCTCATGGAAAGGAGAACTTGAGCTCACCGTCCGCCCGCTCTCCAAAGCTCGGAGCCCGCTTCCAGGAGGCGCTCGCCTTCGCCTCGGAGCTGCACGAAACGCAGCTTCGCAAGGGAACGGAGACCCCCTACCTCTCGCACCTTCTCTCGGTCGCCGCGCTCGTCCTCGAGGACGGCGGCGACGAGGAGGAGGCGATCGCCGCGCTGTTGCACGACGCGGTCGAGGACCAGGGGGGGATGAAGACCCTCGAGGAGATCCGCGCGCGCTTCGGCGAGCGCGTCGGGGCGATCGTCGAGGGGTGCTCCGACTCGGTCTCGACTCCGAAGCCCCCGTGGCGGGAGCGCAAGGCGAAGTACATCGAGCACCTGAAGACCGCCTCCCCCTCCGTCCTCCGCGTGTCGGCCGCCGACAAGCTCCACAACGCGCGCTCGATCCTGATGGACTACCGGCGGCACGGCGACGGCATCTGGTCCCGGTTCAAGGGGGGGAAGGACGGGACGCTCTGGAATTACGGTGAGCTGGTGAAGGCCTTCCGCGAGGCGGGAGGAAGTCCGCTCGCCGAGGAGTTCGCGCTGGTCGTGGCCGAGATCGAGAAGGCGGTCGGCCGCTAGCCGTTGGGGTCCTTGGTTTTCGCCGGGTCCGCCCCCTTCGCCGCCGCTCCCTTCAGCCCCTCGATACCCTTGAGCACCTCGGGGACCCCGGGAAGAGGCTTCACGTCGCCGCCCCCCGGCAGCATCCCCTTCCCCGCCGCCGCCATCCGCGCTCGCGCCTCCTCGTAACGGTTCCGGAGAGACTCGGGGACGATCGACTTCACCGCGGCCGAGATCCTGACGATGTAGGGGGAGATCCTCGATCCCGAGACGAGCGTGCTGTCGGCCGGGAGGAAGGCGGTCAGCGGGACGAGGACCGCCCCCGCGAGGAGCGCCGCGATCGCGAGGCCGAGCCCGGCGCCGGAGAGGCGATCGATCCACCGGAGATGCACCGCCTCGAGCGTCTTCGTGATGAACCAGACGAGGATCGAGAAGGCGATGAGCGTGGCGACGAAGACGGCGCCGAACGCGACGAAAAGCCGGACGTGCTCCTCGTGGATCCAGCCGGAGATCGCCGCCTCGACCGGCGCGTGGTACCAGCATCCCAGGCCGAATCCGATGGCGATCGCGACGGAGCCCAGGACCAGCCGGACGAGCCCCTTGAAGGCGCCGTACACGATGAAGGCCGCCACGACGACCAGGAGAGCGATGTCGAGAGCGTTCACGTCACGACCTCCCTTCGAGCGTTGTCAGAGCTTGCCGCGTTCGGCCGCCGCCGCTGGATTTCCGGGGCGGATCTGGAGGGCGCGATCGAGGTGCCGCAGCGCCGTCGCGCGATCCCCCATCCGCGCGGCGACGCGCCCCAGCCCCAGCTCCACGTCGAACTCCCCGTCGTGCAGCGCCGCCGCCTTCTCGTAGGACTCCTTCGCTCCCGCCCAGTCGGAGGCGGCCTCGAGCGCCTGAGCGCGGCGCAGGTGCGCGTTCCAGAACTGCGGGCGCCGCCCCGCGGCCCGCCCGTACGCGTCGGCGGCCTCCTGCGGCCGCCCCAGATCCCTGAGGCTGTTCCCCAGATTGAACCACGTCTCGTACCGCGAGTCGTCCATCGACAGCGCGCGGCGGTACTCCGCGACGGCGCGCTCGGGCTCCTTCCTCCCGGCCCAGATGTTACCCGAGTTGTAGTGGACGTTCGCCTCCTGGATCGTGGCGCTGTCGTCCCTCTCGAAGTGCGCGAGGAGGAACACCGCCGCGACGATTCCGGCGAGAGCGCCCGCCGCGCCGCGCCGCCCGCCGCGCCACGCGTCCCAGCCGGCGACGACGGTGCAGGCTGCGAAGGCGATCAGCGACGGGGCGGAGGGAAGGCGGTAGCGCGACGACACGTAGAACATGAGCACGGTCGCGAGGTTCGAGGCGAGGGCGATGAGGAGAAGCCAGCCGGCCGGGTTCAACGCGCCCGGCCCCAGCGCGCCGCCGGCGATCGTCGCCTTCCACGACGCGGCGCCGAGCGCCCGGGCGATCGCCGGCGCCGCGAGCGCCACCAGGAGCGCGAAGGGGACGAAGGGAAGCCAGAGCAGCCACACCTGCTCCCGCTCGACGTAGAGGATGTACTCGGTCGAGTACTCGTACGACCCGATGAACCGGAGGAACTTCATCCCGACCAGCCAGGCGAATCGTCCCGGATCGGAGCGCACGAACGCGAGCCCCTTCGAAAACCAGTAAGAGGACACCTCGGAGCGCGTCAGCGGCCGGCCAAGAGCCTTCTCGGCGATCCCCTTCTCCTCTTCGGCCTGCCTCTCGGGGGCCCCGCTGAACCCTTCCTTCGAGAGGAAGACGTAGAGGCCGCGCGCCCGCGGGTTGTTCGACTGGTAGAAGGTAATCCCTCCCTGCGACGAGATCAGCGTCGACCCTCCCCCGTGGGCCGCGTTGTGGAGCGTGACGGGGAGGATCGGGATCGCCCACCCGGCGAGGAGCGCGAGGGCGGCGATCCGCCACGAGGTTCCCTTCGCCCCCGGCGCGGCCCGCCCCCCCCAGAGCCGGATCCAGAGGACGACGAACGGGGCGGCGAGAAGCGACTCGGGCCTGACGAGCGACGTCGCGCCGAGGAGGCACCCGGCGAGCGCCCACCTCCGGGCGCCGCCGCGCGACGTCGCGCCCACCAGCATCGTCAGCGCGGCGAGGAGGAGGCTCAGGCTCAGCGTCGGCGACATGAGCTTCGACTCGAGGAAGGGGAACGACGCGTAGAGCGCCGCGAGCGCCGCGGCCACGTCGGCGACCCGCGAGCCGAAGGCGAGCGCCGCGAGCCGCCGGATGAGGACGATGTTCAGAAGACCGAGGGCCATCTGGAGCGCGTACGCCGCGCCGACCGTTGCGGCGATCACCTTGTAGAAGACGGCGAGCGCGTACGGGTACCCCGGGGCGAAGTAGAAGGCGTCCTTCGGAAACCACTCGCCGGCCGCGATGCGGCGCGCCCACGAGTCGTAGATGAAGGCGTCGAGGAAGGGGGCGTCGAAGAAGACCGACTCCGCGCGGTACTGGAGGAAATACGCGATGCGGAAGATCGCCGCGAGCGCGAGGACGATGCCGAGAGGGAGGGACCACCACGCGATCGCCCCCTCGGCGATGGCGGGACCGGGCATTGCTTCAGGCGGCGGGGCCCCGGCCGGCGCGGGCGCGTTCCTTCGCCTCTTGCCGCTCATTCCAGCGCTCCACCGGGCAACGGCCGCCACCCTTCCGGCCTCGGGACATCGTAGACGAGGATCGAGTGGCCGATCGTGGCCACCGGCGCCACCCCCGCCAGAAAATCGTACCGGCCGCGCTCCTCGCGGTAGACCCCCTCGAGGTTCGTCGCGCTGATCGCGAGGAGCCCTCCCTCGAAATCCTTCGTGGACTGGACGCCGTACGCCCGCGGGCAGGCCCTCCCGAAGTAGTCGACGAAGATCTTCGAGACGCCCCGCGCCCGAATCCACGCCCCGAGCCCCTTCAGGTCCTGCCCCCAGTCGAGGTTCGAGTCGAGGAGCCACCACCGGCCTCCGGCCGGCCCGCCGGCGATCTCGTTGAAGTACGTCAGCTGGTCGGGGTAGGTGCGCGCCTCGGCCCCGACGGCCCAGACGAGGAGGACGGCCGCCGCGACGCGGCCCGCGCGCCCCTTCAGGCGCCAGAGCGCGACCGCGCCGAGCGCGCCGAGGAGGCACAGGAACGGATAGACCGGCAGGACGTACCGGAGGCCGATGTTCTTGAGGCTCCCCGAGACCGTGAACGCCGCGAGGAGCAGGACCGGCGAGATGCAGAGGATCGCCGCTCGACGCCGCGTCTCCGGCGCGCCGCGCGCGGCGAAGACGACGCCGGACAGCGCCAGCGCCAGGAGCGGGATCGACGTCTTCACGAGGAGCGCGACGAGGTAGTACCCCCGCCAGCCCGTCATCGAGTGCATCCCCATGAGATACGACCACCATCGCTGCCCTCCCGCCTCGGCGTGGTCGTAGCCGGAGATCCAAGAGGCCGGCGCCGGAAGGGGGATCGCCCCGAGGGGCCCCTTCGCGCGCTCGCGCATCGAGTCGCTCTCGAGCTTCATCGACCGGAGCGAGGAGAACGACCCGTGGAACGCGTACCCCGCGTTCAGCACCAGGAGAGCGACCCCGGCGGCGATCGCAAGGGCGATCCCGAGCTCGCGCCACGCACCGCGCCGCGCCCGCGCGAGCCCGATGGAGGCCGCCCCCATCGCCGCGAAGCAGGGGCCGAGGAGGATTGCCGTGAACTTCGCGAGGAGTCCGAGGCCGAAGATCGCGCCGGCCCCGCCCGCCCACGCGCGCGCCGCCGTGCCGTTCGAGCGCAGGCAGCGCTCGAAAGCGATCGTGGCCGCGAAGAAGAGGAGCGTCATCCCCATGTCGGTGGTGACGAGCGCGCCGTGCGCGAGGAGGTTCGGCTCCATCGCGAACAGGAGAGCCGCGGCGCCCGCGGCCCCCGTCGCGGCGGCGGCGCCGAGCGGCCCCGCGACGGAAAGGGCGGTCGCGGCGACGAGAGCGGCGAGGAGACCGCCGGCGATCGCGATCGGGAGGCGGCCGAGCCGGAGCAGGCGATCCCCGTCGTTGGCGTGGTAGAGCCAGTTGTGGCTGAGCGCCCACTCGTCGCTCTCGCGCCGGTACGTCCACGGATCGAGCGGCGCCGCCGCGCCCGTGATGACGACCGGGAGCGCGGCGAGTGCCTTCATCAGCGGCGGGTGCTCGTGGTTGAACTCGCAGTCCGACGCGGTGAGGATCCGGTAGCCGGCGAGAAGATGGACTCCCTCGTCGTACGTGGCCGACTTGGTGGAGGCGGCGGTGAAGGCGAGAGCCACGAAGGCGATCGCCCCGGCGAGCGCCGGGAGCCAGCGGGCCGCCCGACCCGTGCCCGTCATGCCGCGGGCCGCATTCAGGAGTCGCCGGGCCCGGCGCCGTGGCCGGCGAGAACCCGGTCCATCGCCTCCCCGGCGCGCGCGGCGGGAATGCCGCCGGCCCGCCCCTGGGTCACCGACCCGCCGCCGCGCCCGCCGAGCGAGGCGGCGATCTCCCTGACGAGGTCCCCCATCTTCGGCGGCTTCGGACCCTGCGCCTCCTCGCGGTCGCATCGCGCGGCGAGGAGCGTGGCCGTCGCGCCGTCGACCACCGAGACGACCGCGAGCCGCCCCGGCGCCGACGCGAAGAGCCGGGTCAGCGCGAGGGCGTCGTCCACGCTCCGCTCCGCCGGAGTGAACGAGCGCCTGAGGATCTGGAAGCCTCCGGCGCGGGGGGCCGTCGCGGCGATCTCCGCGGCCTCGTGCGCGGCGACGATCTCCCCGAGCGCCCGGGCGCGCCGGGAGATCTCCTCCCGCTCGAGCAGCAGCCGATCGATCGCGTTCGCGAGCTCGTGGGGCCGGGCCGAGAGACGGGCGACGCACCCCGACACGGCGTCGTGCGACTCGCGCAGCGCGCGCGCGGCGCGGCCTCCGCACGCGAACGTGACGCGCGACATCCCCTTCCACCTCTCCCACGCGAGGACGCCGATGAGCCCGATCTGCCCGGCCCGCGCGACGTGAGTGCCGCCGCACGGGGTCGAGTCGAAGCCGCCCACCTCGATGAGCCGCAGAGGATCGCCGGGCTTCAGCCTCACTCCGGCGGCCGCGGCCTCGTTTCCCTCGATCTCGCGCACGCGCACCTCGCAATCCTCCCAGACGATCGCGTTCGCCCGCGCCTCCGCCGCGCGGATGACGTCCGGGTCGGGCTCCGCGAGCGCCACGTCGATGGTGCAGATCGCCTCGCCGAGATGGAACGAGCGCGTGGGCGCGGAGGCCACGTCGACGAACGCGCGGGAGAGGATGTGCTGGCCGCTGTGCTGCTGCATGTGATCGAAGCGGCGGGGCCAGTCGACGGCCCCTTCCACCGTCGCGCCGACGGTGAGGTGGGCTCCGTGGGGACGCCCGCCGGCGTCCCGCAGCTCGACGACGTGTAGCGGACCGCTCTCCGATTCGCGCACGTCGACGACGGGAAGGCCCGCGAGCCATCCGGTGTCGTGGGGCTGGCCGCCCCCCGTCGGGTAGAACGCGGTCCGGTCGAGTGAGATCGCGAGGCGGGCGGAGTCCTCCGCCGGCGACGAGCGTTCGGGGATCGCGTCCAGAACGGCGGCCTGGAATCGCGTCAGGAACGCGTCTCGCTGGTAGAGCCGCTCGGTTCTAGAGACCATTCGGGGTATGGCGGGGATGACCCCGCCGCGACGATCGTTCCGGGCCGCGGCGGGATCGAAAGGAGGCGGCGACTACTTGAGGTGCTTGGCGACGAGCTTGGTCATCTCGAACATGTTGACCTGCTTCTTGCCGCCGAACACCTGCTTGAGATTGTCGTCGGCGTTGATCATCCGACGATTCTTCGAATCCTGGAGCCCGTTCTTCTTGATGTAGGCCCAGAGCTTCTTGGTGACCTCGGTGCGCGGAATCGCCTTGGAACCCACGACCGTCGCGAGCATGTCGTCGGGCTGCATCGGCTTCATGAACGCGGCGTTGGGCTTCTTGGTGGTCTTGCTCGCGGTCGGCATGCTGGGGCTCCTCAATGGCTGAAGTGAGTGGCTCGTGACACGGGATACGGACGAGACGGGATCCATAATAGCCGATTCCGGGGAGTCTTGGCACATCAATATGATGATCTCTCATGGATTCACCGCGCGCAGCGCGACTTTATCGGAGGCCTTCGCGGCGCGGCGCCGGCCGCGCCCGCGGGCGGTCGCCGCGCGCGAGTCACCCGGCGGGGACCGTCCCGCAACCGCGCATCGTGTCCCACAAACTGATCCGGGTTGCCCTCGTCCGGGGACGACGGCGACGGTCCTCGGGGCACGTCGCCAGGCCGTCGCCAGACCCACCGGAAAGTCCTTGTGCTGCAAGAGATTCCAGAAGCCACGGAGGGGAAAGATGGAACGGCCTCGACCGGCCTCTGGCACGCGACCTGCAGTCATTGGAATCGAGCCGGTTGAGACACTCGAACGAGAGACACCGACGACCCGGCCGCACGACATCGTTCTTTACATTGCAGAGATCGGGAGGCGCCGCGGACCCTCCTCCCCCGAGAGGTCCCCCCAGCAAACCCCCCGCGACGCCCCCCCGACTTCAAGAGGCTCTGATTCAGATGAGCCAGGAGGTCGGAGCCCTCGATCGCCGAACCCCCCAGAGTCATGGCCTCCTCCCTGACTCACTCCCCCAACCCGGCATCGAACTCCGACCTCTTTTTTTGTCCCGCGAACGTGTAGTATCTGCCGCTTATGCTGCGAGGCCTTCTCCGCACCAAGAGCCTGGATCATCTGCTGCAGGAGGCGGAGAAGGGCGGCCTCAAGCGGACGCTGACCGCGTTCGACCTCATGGCGCTCGGCATCGGCGCGATCATCGGCGCCGGAATCTTCGCGACCGTCGGCACCGCCGCGGCGGGGGACGCGAACCGGCCGGGCGCCGGCCCGGCCATCATCGTCTCGTTCATCTTCACGGCGATCGCCTGCGGATTCTGCGCGCTCTGCTACGCGGAGCTGGCCTCGCTCATCCCCATCTCGGGCTCGGCCTACACCTACTCGTACGCGACGCTCGGCGAGATCGTCGCGTGGATCATCGGGTGGGATCTCATCATCGAGTACGCCATCGGAAACGTCGCGGTCGCGATCTCGTGGTCGAGCTACTTCAACGAGTTCATCGGCGGGTTCGGGCTCCAGATCCCGATGTGGCTGCGATCCGACATCCAGACCGGACTCGGGTGCCACCGGCTGCTCGCCGGCGTCGCCTCGGCGGCGACGGGAGATCCGGGGCAGCTCGACATGTGCAAGGCGCTCATCGCGTCCGCCCCCTCCATCGCGGGATGGCCGGTCGTGCTCAACGTCCCGGCCTTCGTGATCGTGGGGCTCCTGACGTGGGTCCTCGTCCTCGGCATCAAGGAGTCGAGCCGCGTCAACAACGTGATCGTCGGCCTGAAGATCCTCATCATCCTCTTCTTCATCGCCGTCGGGTTCCGCTACGTGCGGCCGGCGAACTGGTCCCCCTTCATGCCGGGTGGATGGGCCGGGGTCCAGACCGGGGCGGCCATCGTCTTTTTCTCGTACATCGGGTTCGACGCGGTCTCGACCGCCGCCGAGGAGACGAAGAACCCGAAGCGCGATCTTCCGCTCGGGCTCATCGGCTCGCTCGTCGTCTGCACCGTGCTGTACATCGCGACCGCCGCGGTGCTCACCGGGATGCTCCCGGCCTCCAAGCTCACCACCGCCGAGCCCCTCGCCTTCGCGCTCTCCGAGCGCGGCCTCAACTGGGCGGCCGGCCTCACCTCGTTCGGCGCGGTGATCGCGCTGACGGCGGTTCTCCTCGTCTTCCAGATGGGCCAGCCGCGGATCTTCTTCTCGATGTCCCGCGACGGGCTGCTCCCCCCGTACTTCGCGCGCGTGCACCCGAAGTTCCAGACGCCGCACGTGACGACGATCTGGACCGGAGTCCTGGTGGCGGTGCTCTCGTCCGTCACGACGCTCCAGGACATGGTCAACCTGACGAACATCGGGACGCTCTTCGCGTTCGTGCTCGTGTGCGGGGGGGTCGTCGTGCTGCGCGCGACCGATCCGACCCGTGTCCGCCCGTTCAGGATGGCGTGGGTGCCGCTCTTCCCGCTCTGGCTCGTCGTCCTCTACGGCATGGCGACGCTGACCGAGGTCGCCGCGTGGCTGCGCGTGGGCGTGGCCGTCGTGGCGGTGACGGGGCTCTCCTTCAACGTCGCGGCGGCGATGCGGAAGGTGCGCGGGATCGAGGTCGCCGAGTGGATGAAGACCGACCTGGCCCTGGCGGGGATCGCGTGCTGCCTCTACCTGATGGACGGCCTGCCGTGGATCACCTGGAGGCGCTTCGCGATCTGGCTCCTGATCGGCTTCGTCATCTACTTCTTCTACGGCTTCCAGCACTCGAAGCTGGCGAAGGGGCGCCCGGCCGTCACGGCACCCTGAAGACCACCTTCCCCGAGGAGACGTTTCCGGCGCGATCCTTCGACCGGATCACGACGGAGTGCTCCCCCGGCGCGAGATCCTTCGTCGTGAACCGGTACGTCTCGCGCCTCGAGTCCGGGATCCCGTCCTCGGGAAGGAGCGGCACCCAGTCCCCCGCGTCCGCCGAGGAGGTCGTCTCGCCGACGACGGAGAAGGTGTCGGTGACCGTCGCCGTGATCTCGGCGATCTTTCCGGTGACGCGCGCGCGGACGTTGTCGACGACCGGGGGGGTGTTGTCCACGTCGAAGGGGCCCGAGTCCCGCTGCGCGGTGAACCCACGGCCGGCGGGATTCGCCGCCGCGTCGGAGGTGACGACGCGCAGCCGGTAGACGCCGTCGGGCATCGCCGTGGAGTCCCAGGAGACGAAATCCTCGTCGACGCTCGACTCGAGCGTCTTCCACGTCGTCTCGTCCTCGGCCCGGAACTGCACCTCGGCGCGCAGGGGGTCGCCGTTGGCGTCGGTCGCCTTCCACGCGGCCGATCGCATCCCGCGCTGAAAGCCGCGCTTGGGCGGCGTCGGCCTTCGGGGCGCGTCCGAGGCATCGTCCCCGACCGGCGGCACCTGCCCGTTCGACTGGAGCCAGACACCCGGAGGGAGGACGTCGAGGCTCTCGAACTCGGGGGGCATGTTTCGGGGAAGGTAGTGGACCTCGACCGCCTTCAGGAGCGCGGTGGCGTCGCCGGTCGATTTCAGCGTCGCGCGCCACTGCAGATACCGCGCGTCGGGGCGATCGATGAGCGCCGCGCGCGGATCGCCGTACGGCTTCGACCACGGCGACCACGTCGAGTCGGGGTCCTCGGTGTCCCCCGTGCGGACGTCGAGCGCGAGCTCGGTCCCGGAGGGGGTGTCGGCCGTCCAGGAGAGGGCCCCCCATCGGGAGACGAACCCCGCGTCGCGCACCGCGCTCGTGATCGTGCCGGTCTTCGAGTACCCGCGGCTCACCTGGAAGAGGGCGCCGAGGTTGCTCGTCGCGGCGAAGACGGCGCCGTCGCGCCCCACGGCGAAGGCGTTGATCTGCGACGCCTCGAGCGTCGCGAGCTCGCTCGCGTCGCCGGTCGGCGTGAGGGAGATGAGTTTCCCCTTGTCGCCCGTCCCGACGAGGAGCCGCCCCCCCGGAAGCGGCACGAGCGAGAGCGGGACGTTCTCCCGCGACTCCCAGATCTTGCGCCCGTACCCGGCGGCGGAGATCCGGAAGATGGCGCCGGTGTAGCTCTCGGCAGGCTGCCCCCGCTGGGGCTGCGGCTGGGCCGTCTCCGGCGGCGGCTCCGCATCGTCCGGCGTGTCGCCGCCCCCCTCCGCCGTCACGCGGACGCGCGTCACCGGTCCCCTTCCCGGCTCGGGGCCGGAGCGGCCCCGCGGTCCGGCCGCGAGCGCGGCCGCGTAGACGTCGCCGTCGACGACGGCGAGCGCCGAGATCTCGCGCGCGGGGGTGTCGTAGAGGACCGAGACCGCCCCCTCCTGCGGCACGCGATAGACGACGCCCCCCTGATCGCTCCCCGCGTAGAAGCCGCCGTGGCCGTCTGCGGCGAGCGCGCGGATGTGCTCCTCGCGACCCTCGAGGAGCGTCTCGCTCTTCCCAGCGGGCGTCACCCGGAAGATCCGGGCGGGCTGCCCGGTCGCGACGATGAGGTTCCCCGCGCCGTCGAAGGCCAGCGCCCAGATGTACGTCGAGTCCGGCTGGAAGAAGGTCTCCGGCTCCCTGCCGGCCGCCACGCGGTAGACGCGCCCGTGCGGCGAGCTGGCCGCGTAGAGCCGCCCCTGCGCGTCGAAGGCGATTGCGTGGACTTCGACCTCGGGGGCGTCGAAGACCACGTCCATCCCGGCCTTCCCCACCTTGAACACCTGGCCGGAGTTCCCGCCGCCGACGTACGCGGCGCCGTCGGGGCCGATCGCGGCGCACCAGAGGAACGGAGCGGGCGCCTCGGCGAGACGATCGACGGCGGGCGAGAGGGTGAACCATCCCTCCGGCGAGAGCGCCACGGACTCGAGGCGCGCGTCGCCGAAATCTGCGCGCGTCCGGAGGTACCACGCCTGCGCGGCGGCGGCCGGCGAGAGCGTGACGCTGAAGAGCTGCGCGGCGGCCGCGAAGGCCGCGACGGCGACGACGAGCGGGAGATGGATTCGGCGGGTCGAGTTCATGAATTGAGCCTCGCGTGGTTTGTCAGCGGACCTTGAGCGTGAGCGTGGTGCCGCCGGAGACGATCGACGGGAGGGGGATCTTGCTCTCCCAGATCGCGGCCTCGGTCAGAGGCGCGACGTCCCCCGAGTTTCGGTTCGAGCGGAGCGTCGTCAGCACCGAAGGAGGCAGAGCGGGGAGGATCTCGCTCTGGACGACGGCCCCGGGAAGCCTCCGCGCCACCTTCGCGTACAGGGCGTCGCTGGTGCGCAGCTTGTTCACGATGCCGATGATCTGGTCGAGATCCTCGGCGCCGCCGATCTGGCGCGCGAGCATCTGGCGCTCGGCGGAGACCATGAACGACGCGCCGCCGATGTAGACCTGGAGGTCGCCGCGCGGCGTGTTCTCGGGGATCGTGAAGGCGAATGTCTTCACGACGCTCTGGCCGCGGAACGAGCTGACGCGCACGTGGTACTGGATCGTCTCGCCCGGGGCCCCCTCGCCGCGCGACGGCCAGACCCCCTCGACCGTGGAGAGGCGCCCCTCCTCGACCCCCTCGGCGACCAGCGAGATCGATTTCACCTTCGGCGCCTCGAACTTGTTCTGGAAGACCGCGCCGAAGATCCCCTGCACGTCCGCCGCGACGGCGATCGCGGCCGACGCCTGCGGCCCCATCCCGGTGTAGAGATCCTCGATGACGACGGTCGGGTGCCCCTCGAGCTCGACGCGCCCGGTGACCGAGAGCGTCGCCTCGTCGCTGAAGGCCGGCGTGTTCACGAGGCTCCCGGCGACGCTGACCGCGACGAAGTTCGGCGTCCAGTCGCGGTGGTCAACCACCTCGTACCGGAAGCTCGAGGTCCGCCCCCCCGGCGACTTCACCGTGACGGTCATCGGGATCATCTGGGGGACGGGCCCCGTCACGCCGTAGAGGCCGGGAAGTCGAATCTGCTCCCACGTCCCGATCGTCTCGCCGATCCGCGCGAGCTTCGTCGAGGAGGCGAGGGAGGCGAGCGTGTGGTAGATCTCCGCGCGCGCCATCGGGAAGCCGGCGGCCCCCGACATCAGGAAGGGGTGCCCGAACGCCAGCACCCTGTCGCCGTCCACCCACGTGACGGTCCCCGTGGCGGCGAGGCTCAGATCGCCGCGGACGAGCTGCGCCGAGATTGCGTCTCCCGCGCGAAGCGGTCTCCCCCCGGAGGGGGCGCCCGCAGGCGCCGAGCCCCCCGCCCCCGCCACGGCCACAGCCCCCATCGCGCGCAGCGGCGACAGGAACCTGTCGACGATTCGGGAGGGGACGCCCGTCACGACGAGCGGCGTCTCGATCGGCGTCATCACCGATTCACCCGCCCCCCACGCCGCCTGCGCGTCGGTCGCGGATGAGGCGAAGGCTCCGGCGCGGGAGGGCCCCTCACCCGCCGGCGAAGCGCCCCAAGGTGACGCGCCAGAGCCCGAGGCGCGGGCGTTTCCGGGAGGGGGGGTGGTGGTCAGGCCCAGCATGTACTCGATCGGCGTCACGCCCGCGATCGGCTCTTTGGTGAACTGGCCCAGACGGTACGAGAGCGCCCCGATGATCTTCCCGTCGACGTACACGGGGCTTCCGCTCATGCCGGCGGCGACGCCGGTGAAGGCCGCCCTCTCGCCGTCGACGCGGAGAAGGATGAGGCTCTGCGCCGGCCCGAGCGAGTTCTCCATCACGCCGAGGACCTCGGCGGGAAGCTCCTCGATGGTCTCCCCCTGGAGGACGGTGCGCACGACCGCCTTCATGCCTGCGTGGACCTCGGAGAGGGGAAGAATCGCGGGGGCCGCGCCGAGGGAGAGGGCGAGCGCGACGCCGGCGGCGAGGAGCCGCCCGGCCGCGATCAGTCGACTTTCAGTCCCCGCTTGATCGCCTCGACGATGAAATTCTGCATCGAGGGCTCCTTGTCCTTCACGGCGCGGTAGACGAGGCAGGGCAGCTTCAACGAGATCTGAACGCCGTCTTCGTCGAGTGTGTCGAGCCAACGTGTGAACTCCGGCCAGGTGTTCCATGAGAGGGCCTCGATGGCGCCCTTGCGGTACAGCTCGATGAGTTCGACTTCGTCCTTGAGCTTGAAGATGACGTCGTCGGCATCATAGTCGGCGAAATCGCTGTAGGCAAAAAACTTCACCTCGCCCGCCGTCTGATCCTTCCCCTTGATGCTGACCTCGGGGACCTTGTTGCATCGCACGAGGATGAAATCCTGTCGTCCCTTGAAGTGGAAGGCGAGGATCGGATCGCTCTTGCGGTTGTCGTCGGAGGGGGTCTTCAGCGAGCGGTAGACCTTCCGCGAAACCTGCTCGTTGGTCGAATACATGCCCTCCCCTTTCCGCATGGTCGAGCTTCTCTCCTCGTAATAGCCGCACTATACCCCGCTGCATATTCACGGTCAAACGCCGATCCACGGGATCGTCGTGAGTTTAGGGTTCGTCCGCGAAGGCGCCGTCGCACGCCTCACAAGAACTAATCCATCATCTGCAACAATTTACGAGAAGTCGTATTCGGCGAATCGGCCGGCTTGCCCATACTGTGTTGCCTTTTCCGTGTGTGATTTTCTTGGTTTGACGATGCAAAAAGTGCCTCGCATACTATTCAACAGAGCACAATTCGCATTGGCAAACAGGCGTCCTCGGGAGAAGATCACATGCCCTCGCGATCAGAGCATGGCACGCGTCCCGATCGGCACCCCGCTCGTGCGTGGGCGGCCCTCGCTGCGATCGCCCTCCTCTGTATGTCGCAGGTCGCCGTCGCCGCGGGGGCGAAGCTCTCGCCCGACCTGATCGCGACGCGCGCGCACGGCGCCGGCGCCGATCAGCAGAGAGTCCTCGTCCTCACGACCGGCGGCGCCACCTCGGGCTCCCGGCAGAAGGTGCAGGATCTCGGCGGCGCTGCGGGCAAGGAGCTTCCCGTCGTCCACGGCTTCGCGGCGTCGGTGCGGCTCGACTCCCTCGACGCGATCGCCGCCGACCCGTCCGTGCGCCGCATCGTCCCCGACAGAAAGGTCGCCACGCTCATGGCGACGACGCTCACCAGCTCGGACGCCGAAGAAGCCCGCCGCGTGTCGGGTCTGACCGGCGCCGGCATCGGCGTCGCGGTCATCGACTCCGGGGTCGATCCCCACGAGGATCTCCCCAACGTCGCCGCCTTCATCGATTTCCTGCAGCCCAACTCCCCGAAGTCGGACGACGAGTTCGGCCACGGCACGCACGTCGCGGGGAGCATCGCCGGGGCGGCCCGGCCCGATCCGACGGCCCCCGGCCTCGAGTACGGCGGCGTCGCGCCGCGCGCCTCGATCATCTCGCTCCGCGTCCTCGACCGGAACGGCCAGGGGGACGTCAGCGACGTCATCGACGCGATCGGCTGGGCGATCCAGAATCGCGGCCGCTACAACATCCGCGTCATCAACCTCTCGCTCGGCCATCCGGTGATGGAGCCGGCGGCGCTCTCGCTCGACGCCGCCGACGACTGGATCGCGCCGTACTCCTCGCGCGGCCCCTCCCTCTTCGATCTGACCGTGAAGCCCGACGTCGTCGCGCCGGGGCACCGGATCGTCTCGCTCCGGGCCGTCCACGCCTCCCTGGATGTCCAGCACCCGGAGGCGCGCGTCTCGATCGGCGGCGGCCCGAATGGAAAGTCCCTCGAGCCGCGCTACTTCATGATGAGCGGCAGCTCGATGGCCGCCGGCGTCGTCTCGGGCGCCGTGGCGCTGATGCTGGAGTCGGATCCCTCCCTCGATCCCGACGGCGTGAAGGCGCGGATCATGGCCAGCGCCCGCCGGCTCCCCTTCGCGTCGATTTACGACCGCGGCGCGGGGGCGCTCGACACCGCCGCGGCGATCACCGCGACGCGCGCGGCCGGCCCCGCGACCTCCCCGACCGTGCACTCGGACGGCGGGACGGTGACGCTCGACGCCCCTTCGGACCTTTACGGCGATCCCTCCGCCTGGAACCTCGGCCTGATCTGGCAGAACGGCTTCCTCTTGGATCCCTGCGCGACCGGAGAGGGGCTCATCTGGCAGAACGGGCTGATCTGGCAGAACGGCCTCATCTGGCAGAACGGCGCCCCGACCTCCTCGTGCACGTCGGGGGCGGGGCTGATCTGGCAGAACGGGCTCATCTGGCAGAACGGGCTGATCTGGCAGAACGGCCTCATCTGGCAGAACTGAGGCCGACGGGAGACGAACAGGTTTCACGAGATCCCTGGAGGTGCTTCCCTCCGGCAGGGCCCCATAACGGGGGGAGGGGGCGTCTTCGGGGAAAGAGAGCCCGGGGTCCGGTTCGGTGAGTGGGTCACGAGCCGGGCCCCGGGCGAATCACTCCGATGAGGAAGGCCCTGCGGCCCGCATGACGACGCGTCGAAACCACCTCGCGCTTCTCCTGTCGCTCCTCGCCTTCGAGGGGATCCTCATCAGCGATCCCGTGAGGCCCTGGCTCCCCTTCAGCGTGTGGAACTTCGACGCGACGGCCCTCTCGCTCGCGGGATGCCTCGCCTTCGCGGGGCTCGCCCTCGTCGGCGGCTTCCTCCCCTTCACCTTCCCGGGGCTCTCCCCCCTCCCCTCGACCTTCCCGCTCATCGCGGCGGCGCTGATCCTGTACGGGCTGCCGATGGCGGCGGCGCTGGCCATCGCCACGGCGCTCGTCGCCGCCTTTCGCCCCCCCCAGATGAGCGACGCCGACGTGCGCATCGATCTCGCGCGGCTGCCGTCCCTCCTCGCGGGGATGGGGCTCGGTCTCCTCATCGCCGATCTCGCCGGCTACGCCATTCCCGGCGAGCCGCAGCAGCGAGGCTCCTTCAACTTCGCCGAGACGCTGACCACGTGCTCGGTGCTCGCGTCCGGAGGAATCCTGGCCGCGCTCGTCGCTCGCTACCTCGAGGAGCGCGGTACGGCGGGCTCGCGGGCGCCGATCGCCCTCGCGCCGACCGCCGCCTCCGCGGCCGTCAGCGCGGCGCTCGCGCTCGCGGCCGCCCAGGCCGTCCGCATCTGGGGGCTCGGACCCGTCTCGCTGTGGCTCGTCCCCCCCTTCGCCGTCGCCGCCCCGCTCGCCGCCGCCATGGCGCGGACGCGCGCGCACTCCCGAAGCGCCTTCGAGAGGGCCGACGGCGCGATCGAGATCATCGAGGCCCTCGCCCTCGCGATCGAGGCGAAGGACCGGACCTCGGCCCGCCACCTCAAGCGCATGCGCCGCCTCGCCGCCGGAGTCGGCCGCCGCCTTGGGATGAGCGCGGCGGATCTCGCCGACCTCGACCTCGCGGCCCTCCTCCACGACATCGGCAAGATCGCCGTCCCGGAGTGGATCCTCTCGAAGCCGGGGCGCCTCACCCTCGAGGAGTACCAGAAGATGACGGTGCACTCGCAGACCGGCGCGGGCATCCTCGAGGCGGTTCCCTTCGCGCGGCACGTCGCCCCGCTCGTCCGCCACCATCACGAGCACTACGACGGCACCGGCTACCCGTCGGGCCTCTCGGGGCTCGAGATCCCGCTCGGCGCCCGCATCCTCGCGGTCGTGGACGCCGCCGACTCGATCACCTCCGAGCGCTCGTACCGCATGGCGGTCGATCGCGAGGCGGCCTTCCAGTTCATCGAGGAGAAGGCCGGCACCCTCTTCGATCCGAGGGTCGTGAAGGTCCTCATCGAGAGCTACGACCTCCTCGCCGGCGACGACGCCGCGGGCCGTGACGCCGTGACCGCGGGTGGTGCCACCGCGGCGCCGGTCGAGGCCGACGCGGCGGCCGATCCGACGGCCGAGCCTACGCGCCCGATGCAGACGGTCCTCGACACCATCGCGTCGTCCTCGATGGAGATCTACTCGCTCCACGAGATCGGCCAGGCCCTCGGAAAGGCGCTCAACGTCGAGGAGTCGCTCGCGCTGATCGCGGGGCGCCTCGGCAGCCTCTTCCACTACTCGGCGTGCGCCATCTTCGTCCTCGACCGCGAGCACGGCGTCCTCGTCCCGCGCCTCACTGCGGGCACCGGCGCGGACCAGCTCCGCACCCTCGAGATCCCCCTGGGGGTGGGCCCGAGCGGCTGGGCGGCGATGGAGCGGCGCACCCTCGTCGGCGCCCCGCCCCCCGACGCCGGCATCCGCCACGGCGCGCGCACCGACCTCGAGGCGATCAAGGATCGCCCCGAGATCGCCGCCCTCACCTCGTGCGTCGTCGCGCCGCTGATGGCCGAGAGCGAGCTGATCGGCGTCCTGACGCTCTACGACACCGAATCGAACCCCTACGCCGCCGACGAGGAGCGCCTCCTCGCGATGGTGGGCCGCCAGGTGGGCCAGGCCGTGCGGAACGGCCTCCTCTTCGAGAGGACGCAGGAGGCGACCCTCACCGACGCCCTCACCGGCCTCCCGAACACGCGCTACATGTTCGTGGCGATGGAGCACGAGGTGACCCGCGCCCGCGACACCGGCATGCTGTTGTCGGTGCTGGTCATGGACATCGACCGCTTCGCGCGCGTGAACGAGGAGTTCGGCCACCCGGCCGGCGACCGGTACCTCATCGGCGTCTCGAAGCTGATCCGCACCGTGCTTCGCGACCACGACACGTGCGTGCGATACTCCGGCGACGAGTTCGTCGCCATCCTCCCCAACGTCGGCCGCGAGGAGGCGATGCAGATCGGCGAGCGCATCAAGAAGGCGGTCGACGAGTTCGGCGTGGATGGGCGCGGGGGCCGCCGGGTGAAGACGACGATCAGCATCGGCCACGCCACGTACTCGCTCGACGGCGAGGCCTTCGAGAGCATGATCCTCGCGGCGGACGAGCGGCTGGCGGCGGAGAAGACCGAGCGGCGGTCGAAGGACCTCTCGGGCGCCTCGCTCCTCCCCTTCCGCCGGCCGAGGCACTCCAGCAACAACTAGGGAGAACCTGAATGACTCCCAAAGGCGAGAAGGGAAACGGCCACACCGACAACCGCCGCACGGGCGTCGACCGGCGCATCGCGGACGACGCCGGCTACACCGGCCCGGACCGCCGGCGCGGAGGCCTGAGGCGCCGCGAGGACCGCTCCCCCGACAAGCCCATCAAGAGGTAGGCCGGCCGAGGCGGGCCGCCTCTTGCCTTGATCCCCCACCCGCGTTAGCGTGTCGATCGCTCGCCACATGGCTTCCGCGAGCGCACCGGGGGACCCTTTTGGCGAAGCTCTACGAGCACCAGGGCAAGGCCATCCTCAGGAAACACCGCATCGCCGTTCCGAAGGGTCAGGTCGTCACGTCCGCGAAAGAGGCCCGAGCCGCCGCCGCATCGCTCGGCTGCCCGGTCGTCGTCAAAGCCCAGACCTGGACCACCGGCCGGGCGGGGCTCGGCGCCATCAAATTCGCCGCGACCCCCGACGAGGCCGAAGCCGCCGCCCGCTCGATCCTCGGCCTGAAGATCGGCGCCTTCACGGTGGACTCGCTCCTCGTCGAGGAGCGGCTGAAGATCAAGGACGAGTTCTACGCCGGCGTCATCGTGGACGACGGCGCGCGCGCCCTCACGGCGATCTTCTCGTCGATCGGTGGCACCGGCGTCGAGGAGATCGCGCGGTCGCACCCCGATCGCCTCGCGACGATCACCTTCGACGTCGTCGAAGGGCTCACCGATCACGCCGCGCGGAACGCCATCCGCCGCACGGGCCTCAAAGGCGACACCCTCGTGAAGGCCGCGACCACCCTCACCGCCCTCGCCCGGGCAGCGAAGTCGGTGGAGGCGCGATCGGCCGAGATCAATCCCCTCGTCGTCGTCGAGGGGGGCGACCTCGTCGCCGCCGATTGCCGTATCACCGTGGACGACTACGCCGTCTTCAGGCACCCGGACCTCGGCATCGAGATCGCGCGCGAGTTCGACCGGCCGCCGACGCCCCTCGAGCGGATCGCGTGGAAGGTCGAGTCGGAGGACTACCGCGGCACCTTCTACTTCATCCAGATGGAGCAGGGTTTCCGGCGCGGCGAGCGCGTCGTCGGCTTTCA
>JACPZX010000096.1 GCA_016195325.1 Acidobacteriota bacterium | reverse complement strand
GGGCTGCGCCGGGCCGGCCGGGGCCGCGGGGCGCGGGGGCGCGGGCCGGGCCGGCGCCGGTGGGGCCGGGCGCGGAGGGGCCGGCTTCGGCTTCTCGGGGTCCTGATCGTCAGCTGACACGCGTCGTCCTCACACCCATTCGAGAGCGCCCTTGCGCCAGGCGTAAAGGTATCCGAGGAGCAGGAGCCCGATGAAAACGAGCATCTCCACGAAGCCGAAGAACCCCAGGACGCTGAACCGGACGGCCCACGGGAAGAAGAAGACGACCTCGACGTCGAAAATCACGAACAGGACCGAGATGACGTAATAGCGGACGGAGTACCGCTGCCTCGGCTCCCCCGACGTCTCCACGCCACACTCGTAGGCCGCCATCTTCACCGGGTCGTACATCCGGGGCCTGACGAAAGAGGCGATGACCAGCGTGACGAGCGGAAAGGCCGCCGCCACACAGAGAAATAGGAGGATCGGGATGTAGCCAGCCATGAGGTCTTTCTTTTGGGTGGGTTGCCGGAGATTCCTAGCCGCCGGTCGCGGCGGCGCCGAACCCTAACATGAGGTATTCCGGAGTGTCAACGAATCAGAGCGTGAGGAACTGCGAGGCTCTGAAGGGCGTGGGCGGGCCGAAGGATCGGCTCGGCGTGGCGGTGTCGGAGACGGTGAGAAGCTCCTTCACACGGCGAACGTACTCGGCCGTCTCGCCCGCGGGGATCGGGTCGCTCCCCGGGACGGCATAGGGGCCGCGGTTGTACGCCGCGAGGGCGTGGTCGAGGTCGTCGAACGACGTGAGCAGCCTGCGAAGGTAGAGCGTTCCCAGGGTGACGTTGGTCCTGGGGTCTCTCAGGCTCGCCGGCCCGCTCCAGGGTATCTCGAGCTCCGCAGCCAGCTCCTGGGCTGTGTCGGGCATCAGCTGCATGAGCCCGACCGCACCCTGGTTCGATACGGCGTCGAGCTGGAACTCGCTCTCGGCTCCGATGACGGCGAGGACCAGCTCCGGGGAAACGCCGGTCGTCCTGCTGGCATCATTGACGGCCCGGGCTATCACCTCGAAGTCCCTTGGAAGGTGCCGGACGTCGTGGCGGGCGAGCATTGCGATCATCTCTTCCGGCGACATCACGAGCGAGGGGGCCAGCATCGCCTGTTGAAGGCGCTCGAGGACCGGCGCCTCTGGACACCATGCCGGCGAGATCGACAGCGCGAGGAGCACCGCGGTGGCAGCTCGCTTCGGGAAAACGCCGGGATGCTTTATGGATTTCACGGACCCCCCTCCGGTCAAGTCACTATTATGGACGGCTATTTGGGGGGGGTGTCAAGAACCACCGCGAGCCGTAGTGTCGCCGACCGCGCGGCATCAATTTCCTTAGTCGCTATTTCGCTTGGAGTTAGGGTACCGCCTGACCACGAACCGCAAGATGCATGGGCCAGGCGGGGTGGCCCCTATATCGTGGGGTATGTGTCGTCACGGACACACAACTTGGGCCTGAAACAGATCAAATGAAACTGAACGGTCTACGCTCCCCCGGTGGGCGGAGGAAGGTAGGTAATGTGGTCACCCTTCTTCAGCTCGAGTCTGGCCGCCCCGCCGGGGGCGACCTCCAGCACGAAGTGGCTCTTCTGCATGGAGGAGTAGGTCGGACACGGGTCCTCCTTGCAGGGAGGGACGTCGGCCGCGATGTGCACGATGCGCCAGTTCTCGTCGAGCCAGATGATGTCGAGGTGCGTGCGGCAGTTCTTCATCCAGAACGGATGGATGTCCAGCGAAGGAAGAAGAAAGACCATCCCTTCTCCCTCCGGGACCCGGTCCCGGTACATGTACCCGCGCTCCTGGAGGTAGGCGGTGTCGGCGACCTCGACGCTCAGCGTCCTTCCCGAGGGGACCGAAACCGTCCCCCACTTCGGCGCCGGGGGGGCCGGGGGCTCCGCCGCGGGGGTCAAAACGACGGGCGCCACGGCCAGCATCACAATCGTCAGAACTCGTCTCAAGTCGTCGCTCCAGGCGGGGCTGGGGCTTCAACTCTACCGGCGGCCGTCCCCGGGCGCAAGACGGCGGCCGTCTTTGACTCGGTTCGGGCGACGCCCGTATAATCGCCCGCTCGCTCCCACCACCCACGAGGCCCAGATCTCCATGAAAAAGCTCGGCGTCTCCGCCCTCGACGTCTCGGGGAAAACGGTTCTGGTGCGCGTCGATTTCAACGTTCCGATGGCCGATGGCAGGGTCGTCGACGACCGGCGCGTTCGAGCGACGATTCCGACCCTCAGGCTGATTCTCGATCGCGGCGGCAAGCTCGTCCTCGCCTCTCACCTCGGGCGGCCCAAGGGGAAGCGAGATGCCAGGTACTCGCTCGCGCCGTGCCGGGAGCCTCTCTCCGGACTCATCGGGCGGGAGGTGACGATGTCGCCGGACTGCGTCGGAGCCGCCACGACGCGCCTGGCCGCGGATCTCACCCCGGGGGGCGTGCTGCTCCTCGAGAACCTGCGCTTCCACGCCGAGGAGGAGGCGAACGACGCCGGCTTCGCGGCCTCTCTCGCCTCCCTCGCGGACGTGTACGTCAACGACGCGTTCGGCTCCGCGCACCGGGCCCACGCCTCGGTCGAAGCGGTCTGCCGGAAGTTCGCCTCGCCGGCGGCCGGCCTGCTCATGGAGCGCGAGATCGACTACCTCTCCCGGCTGCTCGAGGCGCCGGAGAGACCGTACGTGGCCCTGCTGGGAGGCGCGAAGGTCTCGGACAAGATCGAGCTCCTGGACTCTCTCCTGGCGCGCGTGGATTCAATCCTGATTGGCGGGGCCATGGCGTACACCTTTCTGAAGGCCCGGGGCGTCGAGACCGGGGCCTCGCTCGTCGAGGCCGACAGGCTCGACCTGGCGCGCTCGATCGAGGACAACGCGCGCACCCGGAACGTCCGGATTCTCCTTCCCGTCGACCACGTCGAAGCGCCTACCGTGAACGACGCCCCCGGCAGGCTGACCTCCGGCGAGGCGCTCACCCCCGACCACGCCGGGTTCGACATCGGGCCCCGCACCTCGACGGCCTTCGCCGCCGCCCTCGCCGGCGCCCGGACGATCCTCTGGAACGGCCCCGTGGGGATGTTCGAGGTCAAGGGGTTCGCGACCGGCACGCGCCGCGTCGCCCAGGCCATCGCCTCGGCGACGGGGAACGGAGCCCTCTCGGTGGTCGGCGGGGGCGATTCGGCCGCGGCGGTCAAGGCGTTCGGCCTCGAGTCCGGGATGTCGCACATCTCCACCGGCGGCGGAGCCTCCCTCGAGTTCCTCTCCGGACGCCGCCTTCCCGGCGTCGTCGCGCTCGCCGACGCCCGCTGACCCAGGGACATCGCCATGAGTGAGCGCCCCCTCATCGTCGGCAACTGGAAGATGCACCTGACCCCCGCCGAGACGACGGCGTACATCGAGCGGTTTCTCCCCCTCGCCGGCTCGGCGATGGCCGCGCGCGACGTCGCGCTGGCCCCGCCGTCGACCTCCCTGCACGCGGCGGCCGCGGCCCTCGCCGGCTCTGGGGTGCATCTCGCGGCGCAGAACTCGCACTGGGAGGACGAGGGGCCGTACACGGGGGAGGTGTCGCCGAGGATGCTCGAGGAGATCGGCTGCCGGTACGTCATCATCGGTCACTCCGAGCGACGCGGCCTCTTCGGCGAAACCGATCGGCGCGTCAACCAGAAGGTGCGGGCAGTCCTGCGATGCGGGATGACGCCGATCGTCTGCGTCGGCGAGCAGAGCTCGGACAAGGCCGCCGGCCGGACGCGCGAGGTCGTCGACGCCCAGCTGACCCTCTCCCTCGCGAACATCCGTCTCGAGGGGGACGAGCGCCTCGTCGTGGCGTACGAGCCGGTCTGGGCGATCGGGACGGGCCGCAACGCCTCCCCGGGGGACGCGGTGGAAGTCCACAACTTCATCCGCAACGAGCTGACCGCGACGTACGGGCGCGACCGCGCCGAGAGGACGCGCATTCTCTACGGGGGGAGCGTCTCCGCGTCGAACGCGGGAGAGTTTCTCTCGGCGCCCGGGGTCGGCGGCGTGCTCGTGGGGGGAGCCTCGCTCGACCCCGAGACGTTTTCGGCGATCTGCAGGTCGGCGTGAGCGCACGGAACCGGCTTGGCCGGCGCGCGACTCTGTGCTAGATTCCCCGGCTCACGAGGAAAGGAAGACATCGTCATGATCACGTTCCTGCTCATCATCCACACGATCGTCTGTCTCATCCTGATCATGGTCGTTCTGCTCCAGACCGGAAAGGGAGCGGACGTCGCGGCCGCGTTCGGCGGATCGTCGCAGACCGTGTTCGGCGCGCGCGGCGCCTCGACGGCGCTCTCCAAGATGACCACCGCCGCGGCCATCATCTTCATGCTCACATCGCTGCTGCTCTCGGTCTTCTCGACCAGCCAGTCGAGCTCGGTGCTCGACCAGGCGCCCGCGGCCCAGAGCGCCCCGGCGACCCAGAGCGCTCCCCCGGCGCCGCCCGTCGGCGGCACGAAGCCGCCGGCACCCCACGGGCAGACGGCGCCTCCTGCGGGACAGAGCGTTCCGTCGACTCCGGCCCAGACTCCGCCGACCTCCGGCGGCGCGAAGCCGGCGCAGCCGGCCGCGCCCCCCGCGGGAAGCGGCAACTGACGATTTCGGAATCAACTTCCTGGGGGCTCAACCCCCCGGGCGCCGAAGTGGTGGAATTGGCAGACACACCATCTTGAGGGGGTGGCGCCGCGAGGCGTGTGGGTTCGAATCCCACCTTCGGCACCAGATTCGAAGCCGGGCGGCAGGCGAAAGCTCTGCCGCCCTTCTTGTTTCGCCGGAGCCGCTTCGGCCCGGGACCGGGCGGCCCATGAGATGATCCGATCGAGGCGCGCGCGGATCGGCACCCTGTCGGCCGACATCCCGCACCTCGAGATGCGCGCGTTCCTGCGCGAGGGCTGGTGGTGACGCCGCGGGGCGGCGGCGGGACGAAGGAGAGAACAGCATGGCGAAGGTGGCGTGCGTGAGGTGCCAGAGCGAGAACCCGGGGCTGGAGAAGGCTCCGTGGAACGACGATCTCGGGCGGCAGATCCACAGCTCGATCTGCCAGCGCTGCTGGTCGGAGTGGCAGGCGATGCAGATCAAGGTGATCAACGAGTACCGGCTGAGCCTCGGCGACCCCAACGGCCAGAAGGTCCTGACGGAGCAGATGAAGCTCTTCCTGAACCTCGGGAAGTAGCGCCCGGGCCCGCCTCAGGCGCCGGCCGGGCGGTTCGCCTCGCCGCGCCCGACCTGGTAGCCCGCGGCCCTCAGGTCGTCGACGATCTCCGACCCGTGCGCCGCGTCCCTCGTCTCCACCAGGAACTCGATCTCGACTTGTCCCAGCGGAATCGTCCATCCCGCGCGCCGGTGGACCACGTCGAGCACGTTGACGCCGCGCGACGCGAGGTGGGAGAGGATCCGGTGGAGCCGCCCCGGGCGATCGGGGACCTGGACCCGCAGCACGAGATAGCGGTTGGCCCGTGACAGCCCCTGCTCGAGCACCCGGGCGATCAGGTTCGGATCGATGTTCCCGCCGCTCAGCACGAGGACCGTCCCGCCGGGCGCCGCGGGGATGCGCCCGGCCATCAGCGCCGCGAGAGGGACGGCGCCGGCCGCCTCCACCACGAGCTTCGCCTCCTCCATCAGGCTCACGACCGCTCCGCTGATCTCCTCCTCGCTCACCGTCACGATGTCGTCCACGTAGCGGCGCAGGAGCGGGAGCGTCACCGCGGACGCCGTCCGGAACCGGATCGCGTCGGCGATCGTCTCCGCCCCCTCGTTGCGGACGAGCGTTCCCGTCCGGAACGACGCCGCGGAGGGGGCCGCTCCGGCCGCCTGCACCCCGAAGATCCGGACGCGCGGGTTGGTCTCCTTCATCGCGAGCGCGATCCCCGCGATGAGGCCGCCCCCACCGACGGGCACCACGATCGCCCCGGCCCCCGGTGCCTGATCGAGGATCTCCAGCCCCGCCGTCCCCTGCCCCGCGATCACGTCCGGATCCTCGAAGGCGTGGACGAACGTCAGGCCGCGCTCCCGCTCGATCTCCCGCGCGCGATCGAACGCCGCCTCGTACGAGTCCCCGTGGAGGACGACCTCGGCTCCGTGCGATCGCGTGCGCTCGATCTTGATGAGCGGCGTCTCGACGGGCATCACGATCGTCGCGCGGATGCCATTGAGCCTCGCCGCGAGGCCGACTCCCTGGGCGTGGTTCCCGGCGGAGGCGCAGACGACCCCCGCCGCCGCCGAGGGAGCCGGGAGCTTCGAGATGCGGTTCCACGCGCCGCGGATCTTGAAGGAGCCGGTTCGCTGGAGGTTCTCGGCCTTGAGGAGAACCTCCCGACCGCACGCCTCCGAGAGACCGGGGGCGGGCAGAAGGGGTGTCGGCGGGAAGTGCACGGACAGGAGGCGTCGCGCCTCCTCGACGGCGGACAGCGTGACGTTCACGGGGCCTCCTCGCTCACAGGGGTGCGGTCGATCTCAGGATCTTCTTCGCCATCCCCGTCAGGGGCAACGCCCTGGCGCGCGCGGGGGAGAACCAGCGGGGGGGACCCGAATCCCGCTCGCCCGAGAGATCCGCGCCGCTCCCCTGCCGCGCGGCGGCGCGCGCCGGCCGGCGCCCCGGCGCCGGTGCCGCCTTCACCACTCCCTGGAAGACCTCGAGGGTGATCCGGTGGCGGGTGATCGTGTGCCGGAGCGTCGCGACGTGCCGGAGATCTCCCTGGAGCCGGCCGGCGGCGCCGGCCTCCCGGGAGAGCCGCGCGACGGCGGCTGCGCGGGACGCGACGCGCCACGCGGGGAACTCCCACATCCCTGCCATGAGCCGCCCACCCCGCCGGCGGAGCAGCACGTGCGGCCCATCCGTGAGGACCGCGGCCGCGAGCGTGACCGCGATCGAGCGAGGGCGCGGCGCGACGGGGGGGATCGACCCCGTGAGGCCGAGCGCCCGGGCCCGGCAGGCGTTCCGGATCGGACAGCGCGGGCATCCGGGCTCGCGGGGAGTGCAGATGGTCGCGCCCAGATCCATGAGCGCCTGGTTGAACGCCGAGGGGTCGCCGGAGGCGAGGAGCTCGAGTCCGCGGGCCGTGAGCACTCGCCCCGCGCCCGCACCGCGAACGTCCCCTTCGAGAGCCACGACGCGCGCGAGAACGCGCCTCAGATTCCCGTCGAGCGCGATCGCGGGTCGCCGATGGGCGATGGCGCGGATCGCCGAGGCGGTGTAGGGGCCGATCCCCGGCAGGCTCCTGAGCGTGGCCTCGTCCTCCGGAACGCGCCCCCCGTGATCCCGGACGAGGGCCCGCGCCGCCTCGTGGAGAAGCCTCGCGCGCCGGTAGTAGCCGAGGCCGGACCAGAGCTCGAGGATCTCGTCGATCCCGGCGGCCGCGAGAGTGGCCACGTCAGGGAAGGCCCGGACGAAGCGCTCGAAGTAGGGCGCCGCCGTCTCGACCATCGTCTGCTGGAGCATGATCTCGGAGACGAGGACGCGGTACGGGCTCACGCGGCGCCGCCACGGCAGATCGCGCGCGTTCGCGGCGTACCAGGCCGCGAGTTCCCGCGCCAGAGGCGCCCCCGTCGCCACGATCCTTCCCTCCCCCCGGGAGCCCCGAGGCCCCGGCGCATTGTAGAGACCGCGAGGCCGATTTAGAATGCCGCACTCACATGCTGCGCATCGGCCCGCTCGCCATCCACCCTCCGCTGGTCCTCGCCCCGATGGCAGGGATCACCGACACACATTTCCGCTCGATCATCCGGAAGGTCGGCGGCGTGGGGCTCGTGTCGATGGAGTTCATCTCCAGCGAGTCGCTCACGCGGGGCGTCGAGCGCACGCTCAACATGATCGCCTTCGAGCAGGAGGAGCGCCCGCTCGCCATCCAGATCTACGGGAGCCACGCGGACCGCATGGCGCTCGCCGCCGACATCGTCGAGGAGGTCGGCGCCGACGTCTGCGACATCAACATGGGCTGCCCGGCGAACAAGATCCTCAAGGGATGCTCCGGGGCGGCGCTCATGGGCGATCTGAAGCTTGCGGCGTCGATCATCGCGTCGGTGAAGCGGCGCCTCTCGGTCCCGCTCACGGTGAAGTTCCGCGCGGGGCTCGACGACCGGAGGCTCAACTACCTGGAGCTCGGCCGCATCTGCGAGGGAGAAGGCGTCGCCGCGGTGACGCTCCACCCCCGCACCGCGAAGCAGTTCTACTCGGGGAGGGCCGACTGGGCCCGGATCCGCACGCTCAAGGAGGCGCTCTCGATCCCGGTGATCGGGAACGGCGACGTCACCTCTCCCGTCGAGGCGGCGGCGATGATGCGGGAGACGGGGTGCGACGGCGTGATGATCGGCCGCGGCGCGCTGCAGAACCCGTGGATCTTCCGTCAGACCGAGGCGCTCCTCGACGGCGCGAGGCCCGAGGCGATCGCCTCCCTCGCGCCGACCGTCAGCGATCGCAGGGCCCTCATCCTCCATCACTTCCAGAGGCTCCGGGATCGCGAGGAGGAGAAGCACGCCCTCCACCGGATCCGCACCTTCACCGGCTGGTACACGCACGGGCTGCCGAACGGACGCTCGCTGCGCCAGACCATCAGCTCGCTCCGGGAGATCTCCTCCTTCATCGACGCGGTCGAGGAGTTCTTCGCGAGGGAGACGCCGGTGCCGGAGGAGAGGGCGCCGGTGGGGCCGTTCGCCATCGCCCCCGCGCCGGCGCGAACGGCCTGACGCTCAGAACCTGAAGCCCAGGTGCCCCGAGAACTGGTAGCGGTTCCACGACTCCTGAAAGTTCGAGAACTCGTAGTAGATGTACTTCGCCTCGGCCGCCCAGCAGAGCGGGCCGCGCGAGTGCCCCTCGAACCCGAAGGCGGCGTCGAAGGCGGAGCCGCTCTCCCGCGTCGTGACGACCGCGCAGATGTTCGGCGCGATGCAGTTGTTGAGATCGAAGAAGGTCAAGCCTCGGTGGCTGAAGCTGCCGACCCCCACGGCCACGTAGGGGGTGACGGGCGAGGGGACGAAATCGAAGAGGAAGTTCGCGAACAGGAATCCGGTGGACGTGTCCTGCTTGTCCGGAAGGAACCCGAACTCGCGAAGCGTCGTGCTCTCGCGCTCCCCCATCGCGTCGATCTGGATCCCGATGTTGTCGTTGAAGTGGAATTGGAAGCGGACGTCGAAGGTCGTCCCGTCCCCGGCGTCGAGCGTCTGGTTGGGGTCGAGCCGGGCGCTGTCGCTCGTCATCGATCCGAGGCCGAAGAGCAGCTCGCCGTGCCCCGCCCTTCCTGAGTGGGGCGTGGAGTAGGGCGCCGCCAGCGCGCCGCCCGCCAGAGCGGCCAGCGCGATCGACACCGTCAAGAAACCAGCCGACCTGGCTCCTGTCATCCTGTCCTCCTGTCGCCCGGGGCCGCGCCCCGGGTGAGAATGCGGGGCAGATCCTTCGAGAATGCGGACTTGGCCAGGATCAGCTCGCAGCCCGCCGCGCGCGCCTTCGATTGCGCCCCGTCGTCGACGTGAGAGACGTAGCCGACGGTGCGGATGCCGGGGTGTTTCACGGCCGCCTCGATCGCGGAGGCCGCCTCCATCGTCCGGATGCCGAGGTCGATCACCACGAGCGTGACATCCCCCGCGCCGAGCTCGCGCGCGAGGTCGTCACCGGTCGAGGCGAAGGCGAGGGGCACCCCGGCCTGCGCCGCGGTCTCGCGGATCTTGCTCTTGAAGAAGAGATCCGACACGACCGCCACGACCCGCCCCGCGCTTCCCGAATCCGTCGACATGGGTCAGCTCCCGACACCGCGCGCGAGTCTACACGCCTCCGGGGCCCGCCGCACGGACCTGCCGGCTGAAACGCGCGCACCCCGGCGAGCATCGAACCGGAGAGATCGAGAGATCGTGTCCCAGGGGGAGGTGGCGGGATGGCCGAAGAACGGAAGACGCGCGTCGTCGTGCTCGGCGGCGGGTTCGCGGGCGTCTACGCGGCGATGGAGCTCGAGAGAGCGCTGGGCCGGGACGCCTCGGTGGAGATCACGCTCGTCAACAGGGAGAACTTCTTCCTCTTCACGCCGATGCTCCACGAGGTCGCGGCCTCGGATCTCGATCTCACCCACATCGTCAATCCCATCCGAAAGCTCCTGACGCGGGCCTCGTTCTTCCACGGCCGCGTCCTCTCGATCGATCTCGAAGGGCGCGAGGTGCAGGTGAGCCACGGCCCGGAGGCCACGGAGCAGCACCCGCACACCCTCCCCTTCGATCACCTGGTCCTCGCTCTCGGGGGCGTCACGAACTTCTACGGGCTCCCGGGTCTCGAAGAGCGCGCCCTCACGATGAAATCGCTGGGGGACGCGATCGCGCTCCGCAACCGGCTGATCGAAAACCTCGAGGAGGCCGATTTCGAGTGCTGCCCCGACGTGAGGCGGCGCATGATGACCTTCGTCGTGGCCGGCGGCGGCTTCGCCGGCGTCGAGACGGTGGCCGCGATCAACGACTTCGTCCGCGACGCGCTGAAGTTCTACCCGAATCTCCGGGAGACGGACGTGCGGATGGTCCTGGTCCACGCCGGGGATGGAATCCTGCCGGAGCTCTCGCGCAAGCTCGGCGCCTACGCTCTCGAGAAGCTCTCGGCCCGGGGCGTCGAGATGCGCCTCGGCACGCGCGTCCAGGCCTTCGAGAGCGACGGCGTGCGCCTCGGCGATGGCACGCTCATCGCGACGCGCACGCTCGTCTGGACCGCGGGGACCTCCCCCAACCCTCTTCTCGCCCCTCTGCCGCTTGCGAAGGAGCGCGGGCGCGTGGTCGCGAACGAGTTCCTGGAGGTGCCCGGGCATCCGGGGGTGTGGGCCCTCGGCGACTGCGCGGTCGTTCCCGACCGGACGACGGGCGGCTCGTGCCCGCCCACGGCGCAGCACGCCTCGCGCCAGGGAAAGATCCTCGCCCGCAACATCGCCGCGGCGATCCGCGGGGGGCGCAAGAGGCCGTTCGTCTTCAGAACCATCGGCCAGCTCGCCGCGATCGGGCGGCGCAGCGGCGTCGCGAGCATTCTCGGGGTGAACTTCTCGGGCTTTCTCGCCTGGTGGATGTGGCGGACGATCTACCTCTCGAAGCTTCCGCGCCTCGAGCGCAAGATCCGCGTGGCGATCGACTGGACGCTCGATCTCGTCTTCACGAAGGACCTCGTCCAGTGCCCGACGGCGCGCGGTCACTCGATATCCGGGGATCCGTCCCTCTCGACGCACCCTCAGGCCCGCGAGCCCATGGCCGTGATCGGCGCGTGACGGCGCCGGCGCCCGCGCGTCATCGATGCAGCGCCGGCCCTCCCTCTCCGCGGCGAACCGACTCCGCCGCGGCGCGCACTCTCGCCAGCGCTCCCGCCGCGCCGGTCGCGGAATCGAGATCCACGCGCGTCACCGAGTCGCCGTGACGCGCGAGCCAGGATCGAAGCACCTCGCCCTCGCGTGATCCCGGGTCGCTTCGCCGCGCCGCGCGGCGCCCCGGACGGAAGAGGCGCGACAGGATCGCCTTCGCCCTCAAGACGCCTCCCCCCCTCGGCCCGAGCCGGACGGCCGCCTCGAACGCGCCGCCGTCGACGAACAGGGCGATGACCACTCCCCGCGTCTCCGACTCGAAGATGAGGGCGACGCGGCGCGAGGGGGCGTAGGTCCTTCCCCGTTCGTGCACCTCGCGCTGGACATTGTCCCGCGGGCGCTCGCGCCGGATCGCGCGGGCCTCCTCGAGGAGCGCCTGAAGCTCCGAGCCGCTGACTTCGAGCTCCACGCGCGCGAGCCGCGCGAGAGCGGGCGTCCCCTTCCGCGGGGTCCGCCCCGCGGATGCCGCGGCGGCGTGGGCGCGGAGCCGGCGCCTCAGGTTCGCCGCCTTGCCGACGTAGAGCAGTCCGCCCTCGTTGTCGAAGAACCTGTAGACCCCCGGCCTCTCGGGCACCGAATCGAGAAATGCCGGGGTGAGGACGCGCGCGCCCGCGAGCGCCTCGGATCCGGGGACGGCCACCGCCGGGCGGCTCTCCTCCGCGATCCGCAGGCACGCGGCGACGTTGCGCGCCGCGTCGTGCGCGCTCTCCCCCTCGCGGTACGGCGCCCCGAGAGCGCGGCAAATCCCCTCGAGATCGCTCCCTCGAGGAATCCTTGCGCGCCCCCGCACCGCCGGCGCGAGGGATCGCACCGCGCGGGGCCCGGGAAGGTTTCGTCGCGCCAGGCCGGCCAGAATCCACGGGGCCTCGCGGCGCGGATCGAAAAGGACGAGCTCGTTGCCGGCGAGCACGGACGAAACGGCGTCCCAGTCGGCCTCGGTCGTCGCATCGAGAGGGCCGGCATCCAGGTCCACGAGAGCGAACGACGCTTCCTCGCCCGCTCGCGGCGGGCCCGCGGCGCCGGCGATCGGCCGCGGCGTGGGAGCGGAGGCGGCGCCGTCGTGCCCGAGCCACCATCCGGTCCCCTCGATGTGGACGAGGCCGGCCGGGACGAGCACCGGGGCGAGGAGGCGCGCAGCGAGGGGTTCGCTCGCGGGGAGGAGCTTGAGGAAACGCTCGGCCAGGAGGAGGCTGGACGCGGGGGCGCCGCGCCGCTCGAGAAAAGCCCGGACGCGATCGGGGAGGTCGTCTCTCGCGGGGCTCAGGGGACCGGGCTCTTCGCCTCCTTGCGAAGGCGCTGGTCGAGCATCTCGGCGATCTCTTTTTCCTGGCCGGTGAAGTAGCCGGGATATCTCGCGATGACCGACCCGTCTCGATCGAGGATGAGCGTGGTGGGGACCGTGAAGTGATCGCCGTCGTAGTGCATCACCTTCTGGATCGCGTCGTACGCCTCCTCGTTCAGCATCCCGAGACGGTAGGTGATCCCCATCTCGCGGGCGAAGTCCTGGACGCGGCGCACGGCGGTCGCGTAGTCGGTGCCCGGCTCGGCGCTGATGCCAACGACCTCCACCCCCCTCGCCCGGTACTTGTTGTAGATGGCGACGAGGTGCGGGATGATCTGGCGGCACGGACCGCACCACGTTCCCCAGACGTCGACCACGAGGATTCTTCCGCGGAACTCCCCCTGGGTGATCTTGCCGCCGTCGATGGCCGGGACGTCGAACGCGAACCCTTCGGCCGCCGCCTTCGCGGGCGCTCTCTGCGGGGCGCCCTCCGCCGCCGCGAGAGTGAGGCTCGCGGCGGTCACGGCGAGACAGGCCCGGAGGCGCGCCCGATTCACAGTCCCGCGCCCCCTTCACAGAACGACGGGAGCTTCTTGCAATAGGACTTGTCGACCACCTCGACCTTGGCCGAGCTCGCGGCCTCCTCGACCTTCTGCCGGAAATCGGGGCCCGCGCTCGGGAACTTGATGAGGATGTGCCGGATGTCGACGCGCTTCGGCTTCCCCTCCATCGGCGGGTAGATCTTCTCGACCTTGAGGATGTGATACCCGAAGACGGTGAGGATGGGGCCCTTCACCTCCCCCTGCTTCATCGAGAGGGCGTAGCGGTTGAAGGGAGGGACCAGCTTGAAGAACTCCTGCCCCTGCATCATCCCGCCGTTCGGCGCGGTCGCCTGATCCTGCGACGCCGTCTTGGCCACCTCGGAGAAGTCGGTGCCGGACTGGATCTTCGCGAGGGCGTCGTCCGCCGCGGCCTTCATCGCGGCGAGCGAGTCCTTGTTCGCCTGGGAGATGGCCCGGATCTTCAGAATCTCTTCCTTGAAGAGGTACTCGGGAAGCGGCGCGCCGTGAAGCCTGTCGCGCACAGCCTGGTTGGTGAGATCGAAGAAACGCTCGCTCCCCTTGACCATCTCGTCGAAGTCGGCCTTCGAGACCTCCTCGCCGTTGATCGTCAGGACCGCCGGGGAGGCGGCCTCCTCGGAATCGCCCTTCTTCTCCTTGGCGTACGCGGGGGCCTCCGCGGCCGCCAGCGCGCCGAGCGCAAGACACATCATCACGACCGACCAGCGCCACAGATGCGATCCGACTCTCGTCATTCGCGTCCTCCATCGTTCGTGCGGGCGCGCGGACGCCACTCTCGGGCGAACCGCTCTTCCGGGCCTCGCGAGGGGTGGGGCGCCGCGCCGGGGATCCGGAGTCTACTCCAGCGATCCGCCAAGATCGACCGGCCGCTGGCTCATAAGCATGAAGCGGCGAGGGTCATAGAACATATTCCGGCCCCCGCACTTGTCGCGCCGGGAGGCCGCTCGTAAGATGCCCGCGTGAGCGAGACCAGGCCGAACCGGATCCTCCTGCTCCTGCTCGGCGCCGAGATCGCCAACGCGTCCTACCTCGCGTCGACAGACGCCGCCACGATCTTCTACCACGCCAACGTATTCCTTCACGTCGCGGCCGGCATCCCGCTCGCCGTCTGGATGCTCTGGCGCGCGTGGCAGGTGCTGGTCGCAGGCTTCGGGACCGGACTCGCGGGCGCCCTGACGCGGGTCTTTCAAGGCTGCGCCGCCCTCGTTGCGCTGACGGGCGTCTACCTGACCTGGTACGGCACGGCCACGCCGTACCGATGGGCGCTCGTCCTCCACATCGCCGCCTTCATCGCCGGCGCGGCAGCGCTCTTCGCGCGCGAGTCCATGAGAATGTCGGGAAGGCTGTCGCCCGTCGCGGCGCGCTCTCTCGTGTTCGTCGCCCTCGCGATTGCCCTCCCGATCGGCATGCGCGGGTACGACCGGGCCTTCCCGCCGAAATCCTCCCGCATCGAGAACCCGGTCCTCCCGCCCGCGACGCCGGGGCTCGAGGGGGCGGGGGACGGGACACCGTTCTTCCCGTCGTCCGTCCGCACCGTCGGCGACCGGCTCATCCCCTCCGACTTCTTCCTCGAGTCGAAGTCGTGCGGCAACAAGGGGTGCCACCCGGACATCGTCGCGCAGTGGGAGGGATCGGCGCACCACTTCTCGTCGTTCAACAACCAGTGGTACCGCAAGTCGATCGAGTACATGCAGGACGTCGTCGGCACGAAACCCTCCAAGTGGTGCGGCGGCTGCCACGACATGGCCATCCTCTTCACCGGTCGGATGGACACGCCGATCCGCGAGCAGATCCACACCCCCGAGGCGCAGGCGGGGATCGGCTGCATGGCCTGCCACAGCGTCGTCCACGTCGACAGCACGATGGGCCAGGGGGGGTACACGATCGAGTACCCCGAGATGCACCGCCTCGTCGCGAGCGAGAACCCGATCCTGAGGTTCGCCCACGATCAGGCGGTGAAGCTAGACCCCGCGCCGCACAAGGCGACCCTCCTCAAGGCGTTCCACCGGCAGCAGACTCCCGAGTTCTGCTCGTCGTGCCACAAGGTCCACCTCGACGCCCCCGTCAATCACTACCGCTGGTTCCGCGGCTTCAACGACTACGACGCCTGGCAGCAGAGCGGCGTGTCGATGCAGGGGGCCAGAGCCTTTTACTACCCCCCGGAAGCAAAGAAGTGCGGCTCGTGCCACATGCCCCTCGTCACGAGCGGCGACGCCGGCAACGTCGACGGCAAAATCCACTCGCACCGCTTCCCCGGCGCGAACACCGCGCTCCCCTTCGTGAACAAGGACATCAACCAGTTCGAGGCGGTGAAGAACTTCCTCACCTCCGGGGCAATCACCGTCGACGTCTTCGGGCTGCGGGAGGAGCAGGACGGCCGCGCCGCGCCCGCGGACGGGGCGGCGCCCGCGGCCGCGCCCGCCGAGGAAGCGCCCGTGGCGCAGACGATGCTCCCCGGCGAGGAGGGGGTCTCGGGTGAAGGAGGAGGGCCGGCTCGCCGCCTCGGCCCCGTCGTCGCCCCTCTCGACACGCGCTCGCCCGCTCTCAGGCCCGGCGAGACGGTGAGGGTCGAGGTCGTCGTGCGGACGCGCAACATCGGCCACTTCTTCCCGGGCGGAACGGTCGACGCCTTCGACACGTGGACGGAGCTGGTCGCGCAGGACGAGACGGGTCGGGTCATCGGCCACAGCGGGTGGATCGAGGACGCAGGGCGCGGCCCCGTGGAGAAGGAGGCGCACTTCTACCGATCGGTCCTCCTCGACGCGCACGGGAACAGGATCAACAAGAGGAACGCCTGGTCGGCGCGCGCCGTGCTCTACGCGCGCCTCATCCCCCCGGGGGCGGCCGACACGGTCCATTTCCGGCTGACGATTCCGTCGGACGTGGGAGAGCGCGTGACCCTCACGGCCCGGCTGAACTACCGGAAGTTCTCGTGGTGGAACACCCAGTGGTCGTTCGCCGGCGTCCGGGATCCGGGCCAGCCGAAGTTCGACCTCTCCGCCGACTACGACGACGGGAACTGGGTCTTCAACGGCGACACGTCGGATGTCTCGGGGACCGTCAGGGAGATCCCGAACCTCCCGACGATCGTGGTCAGCGCGGCGCAGGTGACGCTCCCCGTCGAGCGAGCGGGACGCGCCCCCCTCACTCCGGCCGTCCGCCCCGAGGGGGCGCCTCCGGAGCGGGAGCGCTTCAACGACTACGGCATCGGTCTCCTGCTCCAGCGCGACTACAAGGGGGCCGAGGAGGCCTTCCGGCGCGTCGTCGCCCTCGACCCGAATTACGTCGACGGTTACGTGAACATCGCGCGCGCGCTCGTCGAGGAGGGGGACCACCGCCACGCCGCCCCTGAGCTCGAACAGGCACTCGCCCTCGCCCCCGACCTTCCGAAGGCGCACTACTTCTACGCGCTCACGCTGAAGGCCGCCGGGAAATACGAAGACGCCCTCGATCACCTCGACCGCGCCGCGGCCGCCTTCCCGCGCGATCGCGTCGTGCTGGATCAGATCGGCCGGATCGACTTCCTCCTCCGGAGATACGACGCCGCGATCGCCGCCTTGAAGCGGACGCTCGCCGTGGATCCCGAGGACCTCCAGGCCCACTACAATCTCATGCTCGCCTACCGCGGGAAGGGGGACGACGTGGCCGCCAGGGCTCACGAGGTGCTCTACGAGCGCTTCAAGCTGGACGAATCGTCGCAGGCGCTGACGGGGCCGTACCGCGCGGCCCACCCCGAGGACAACAACGAGAGGCTCCTGGTCCACGAGCACGAGATGCGCGTCGCGCCGGCAGGCGAGGCGTACAAGGTGGGGGCGTTGAAGTGAGAGACTTCCGGGTGAGCGTGGTCCTCGGCCTGGCGCTTCTGTCGGGCTGCGGCGGCAAGGCCGAAGCACCGTCCCCCCCGCCCGCCGCGAAGCCCGCGGTCTCGTCCCTCCCGACCTTCACCGACGTGACGGCCGAGGCCGGGATCCGGTTCACGCACAACAACGGCGCGTTCGGGAAGAAGTATCTCCCCGAGACGATGGGCTCGGGGTGCGCCTTCCTCGACGCCGACGGCGATGGAAAGCTCGACATCTACCTCGTCAACGGAGCGGACTGGCCGTCGCATCATCAGAAGGCGACGTACCCGGCGCTCTACCGGAACCTCGGCGGTGGGAAGTTCGAGGAGATCACGGCCGCTGCGGGGCTGAAGCAGGAGCTCTTCGGCATGGGAGTCGCCGTGGGCGACTACGACAACGACGGCCACGACGACCTCTTCGTCACGGCGCTCGGCCCCGCACGGCTGTACCACAACCGCGGCGACGGAAAGTTCGAGGAGGTCGCTGCGGCGGCCGGCGTGGCCCGCGCGGGGTTCGGCTCGAGCGCGGCCTTCCTCGACTACGATCGGGACGGCGATCTCGATCTCCTGGCCGGCTACTACGTCGAGTGGTCGCAGGCGAACGACCTGACCTGCACGATCGACGGGACGTCGAAGTCGTACTGCACCCCCGAGTCGTACAAGGGAGAGGGCCCGAGGCTCTATCGCAACGACGGCAACGGCCATTTCACCGACGTCTCGAAGGCGTCGGGAATCGAGAACCTCACGGGCAAGAGCCTGGGGCTGGCCGTCCTCGACTTCGACGGCGACGGATGGCCCGACGTCGCCATCGCGAACGACACGCAGCCCAACTACCTCTACCGTAACAACCACGACGGGACGTTCAAGGAGGTCGGGCGCGAGTCGGGGATCGCCTTCTCCGAGACGGGCGTGGCCCGCGGCGCCATGGGGATCGACGCCGCCGACTACGACGGGAGCGGCCGCGAGAGCCTCGTCGTCGGCAACTTCAGCAACGAGATGCTCGCCCTCTACCACAACGAGGGGTCGGGGCTCTTCATCGACGACGCCCCGCGCGCGGGGATCGGCCAGCCGAGCCTTCTCACGCTCGCCTTCGGCGCCTTCTTCTTCGACTACGACCTCGACGGCCACCCCGACATCTTCATCGCGAACGGCCACGTCGAGGACGACATCAACCGGCTGCAGAAGGAGGTCACGTACGCCCAGAAGCCCCACCTCTTCCGGAACACGGGCACGGGGACCTTCGAGCCGGTGGGCGAGAGGTCCGGCGAGGCGCTCGCGGTTCCGATGGTCGCGCGGGGCGCGGCGTACGGCGACTACGACGGGGACGGGGATCTCGACATTCTCGTGACGGCGAACGGCGGCCCGGCGCGCCTTCTACGCAACGACGGCGGCAACGCCTCGTCGTGGCTGCGCGTGAGGCTCCGCGGGACGAAGAGCAATCGGGACGGGATCGGCGCGACGGTGCGTGTCACGGCGGGTGGCCGGACGCAGAGCGGGTACGTGAGGAGCGGGTCGAGCTACGAGTCCGCGAGCGAGCTGGCGGTCACGTTCGGGTTCGGGCCGGGGGTTCCGCGGGTCGACACCATCGACATCGTGTGGCCGTCGGGGGCGTCGCAGCAGATCAAGGACGTTGCGACCGGCCGGGCGATCGTCATCGACGAGACGGCGGGAATCGTTCCCTAGATCCCCTCGACCAGAACCATCTCCGTCGACGCGCACCGCTGCCTCAGCGCCTTCAGCGGGGCGTATTCCTGGGAATTCCACCATTCGCGGGCGCGCGCGGTGCTCGGAAACTCCAGGATGACGAGCCGGCGGGGCTTCCAATCGCCCTCGAGCGCCTCCGCCGTGCCGCCGCGCGCGAGGTAGCGGCCGCCGTACTCCGTCACGGTTGCGGCTGCCGGCCCCTTGTACTCCTCGTAGCTCGCAGCGTCCTCGACGCCGATGTTCACGATCACGTACGCCGCCATGCAATCCCTCCCCTCAGCCGCTCACTCGTAGATGCCCGTCCGCTGGATCTGCCGCTTCGCCTCGTTCCATCGCCACGCGATCGCCTGCCCGACGAGGCAGACGCCGCCGAGCCAGCGATCGATCCCGTGGGCTTTGATCCAGTCCTTCTTCCCCTCGAGGAGCGAGAAGCCAGTGTCGGTCAGTCGCACGCGCCCCTTCCAGAATACGTCTCCGTCCTCCTCCGGTTTCGGGGCGCGGATCGGCGCGCCGTCGAGGCGGGCGATCGCCGGGTCGGGTCCTTCGCCGAGGACCTCGACGTGGCGCGCGAAGACGCTGTCGCCCAGAAAAGTATGGGGCTCCCTCTCGTGATGCGAGGCGACGTGCGTGTCGCGGAGGACGGCCCGGCCATCGCTGACGGCCTGAAGAATTTGGCGCTCGGTGCGGGAGAGGCCGTCGCGCGTCGAGGGGAACTCCTCGAGATGGCGGACGAGCGCGGCTGCGAGGTGCGGCAGCTCGGGCTCGATCGCCGCCACAGCCGTCTCGATTGCGACCGGCTCGGGGGCGCGGAAAGCGATCCAGGCGCGTCGCGCGAGGTCGCGCCCACGATCGGTGACCGCAACCCGCTGCTCGAACGCTTCCCGGAGCGTCTCTGCGGACATCCGGCCGAGCGGATCGGCGGTGTCGAGGCGCGTGACTCGGAGCGATCCGAGCGCCCGCCCCGCGAGAAAATCGAGGACCTGCGCGAGCTGGAGCTGGGCGACGAGGCCACGCTCGAGCCAGAGAACGATCTCGTCGTGCTCGCGGAACGCGGCGAGCGCCGCGTCGCGCCTCTGGAGCGCCCCGCGCACGGCGACCTCGTCCCCCCAGCCCCGCTCCGCGATGAAGCGCGCGCGGAGCTCCCTGAGGGCGGCGGGGGCGACGTCGGCCGGCACGGGACCCTCATGGAGGATGTCGAGCCACGGGACCATGTAGCCGCGCACGCCCGCGTGCCTCAGCCTCTCGATCGTCGACTCGCCGCTCGCGACGTGGAGCATCTGTCTCCTTCCAGCGGAGCTAAGGGACGAGGCTGAACGGCGGCGGCGCCATGCTCTCGACGCACGCCTTGTCGAGAGCTTCGACCGCCCCCGCGTCGAGGAACCGGAGGATGATCCCGTCAAGGCACTCGGTGTGGGAGAGCCCCCCGGGCCCGTGCCCCGCGCCGTGCAGCATGACGTTCCGGGCGTGCGGGAGGCGCGCGGCGATCTCCTCGGCCCAGTGCGGCGCGGTGACGGGATCGAGGCGCCCCGAGAATATCAGCACCGGGGCCTTCGTGAAGAAGGGATCGAAGTAGCCGGCGGGGAGCTGCGCCTCCGGCCACATCGAGCAGGCGCGCGTCTGCTGGAAGACTCGGTAATCGCCGACGAAGGTCCCCGAGTTCAACGCCCGCGCCTCGGCCGGATCGATCCGGCGAGTGTCCTCCGGGCACGTGACGGAGAGGTACATCCCGTCCGCGATCCCCGACGGGCCCCCCTCGTCGCCTAGGGCGAGCGCGAGGAAGGGCTCGTAGTCCCCGGCGAGGGCCCGGTGGACGACGAGGGGGATGCGCCGCGCGGTCGAGGCGCTGTAGAGCAGGAAGCGGAGCTTCTCGGCGACGATCTCGCGGCGGAGCGTGAGATGGAGCTTCCCGCCTTTTCCCGGAACGACGTGCTCGACTTTCGCCGGCTCGCGCTCGAGCGCCGCCATCAGGTCGTCGAGCTCCGCCCGCGCCTTCGGGAAGGCGCCGGAGCACGCGGCGTCCGCGGCGCAGTCCTGGAGCAGGAGATCCATCGCCCGCTGCGCGTCGGCGGCGTGGTGGAGCGGGATGTTCATCCCCGGGGGCGCGACCCCCACGAGGATGGCGCTCCGCACGTGATCCGGATGCCGCGACATGTACGTCATCGCCGCGCGCGTGCCGTACGAGAGGCCGAAGAGGTCGATGCGATCGTACCCGAGCCACGCGCGCACGTCGTCGAGGTCGTCCATCGCGATCGGCGTCGTGTAAAGGCCCAGGTTCGCACGGGACGTGAGCGAAGCGTGGCAGGCGGCGACGGCCGTGGGGGGGTACATCTCGTCGAGGATCCCGCGCGGGTTCGGATCGTCCGTCGCGAGATCGCAGGTCAATGGGTTGGACTTCCCCGTCCCCCGCTGATCCACGAGGACGACGTCCCTCTCGCGACGGTAGGCCGCCCCCTCGCCGGCGTAGAAGCCGGCCCCTTCCGTGGACGCGAGCCCCGGGCCTCCCGAGAGATCGAAGAGGGGGTCGGGGCGCACGGTCGGGCCCCGGGCCGGGATCACGACGACGTTCAGCGGGATCGTCCGGCCCCGCCGCGCCTCCCGGTCCTCAAAGACCTCGAGTGTCCCGCAGCGAAGGGGCTCGTCCACGCCGGGAATCCGGCACTCGTGAAGCCCGGCCGGAGCGCACCCGAGGAGGCCGAGGAGGGCGAGGGCGGCCGGCTTGGTGCGCATGGGGCCGACAGGATACTATGGGCGTCCCATTTCCCCATTCTCACAGCCTGGAGATCGACCGATGAAGCGAACTGCCGCCGCCCTGCTCTGCCTGCTCATCGCCTCCTCCGCCGCGCTCGTCGCCAAGGAGGACGACAAGTCCGACGCGAACAAGATGAAAGCCGACACCTTCACCGGCCTCGCCCTCCGCGGCATCGGACCGGCGCAGACGTCGGGACGGGTCGCCGATCTCGCCGTGCACCCGCGCGACGTCTCCACCTGGTACGTCGCCGTCGCCTCCGGGGGCGTCTGGAAGACGACGAACGCCGGAACGACCTGGACGCCGATCTTCGACTCGCAGGCGTCGTTCTCGATCGGGTGCGTCACGCTCGATCCGAAGAACCCCCTCGTCGTCTGGGTGGGAAGCGGCGAGAACAACAGCCAGCGGAGCGTCGCGTACGGCGACGGCGTCTACAAGTCGATCGACGGCGGCAAGAACTGGGAGAACGTCGGCCTCAAGACGTCCGAGCACATCGGCCGGATCCTCGTCGATCCGCGCGACGGCAACGTCGTGTACGTCGCCGCGCAGGGGCCCCTTTGGACCTCCGGCGGGGAGCGCGGCCTCTACAAGACGACCGACGGCGGGAAGACCTGGAAGCAGTCGCTGAAGATCAGCGACGACACCGGCGTCAACGAGGTGGTCGCGGACCCGCGGAACCCCGACATCCTCTTCGCCTCGGCCTACCAGCGCCGCCGCCACGTCTTCACGCTCATCGACGGCGGCCCGGAGTCCGCGATCTACAAGTCCACGGATGCCGGCGCGACGTGGAAGAAGCTCGAGAACGGCCTCCCCAAGGAGGAGATGGGGCGCATCGGGCTCGCCGTCTCCCCGGCGAACCCCGACGTCGTCTACGCGGTCATCGAGTCGGTCAACAAGGCCGGCGGCTTCTACCGCTCCGTCGATCAGGGCGGCAACTGGGAGAAGATGAGCGACTACGCCCCGAACGGCGGGCAGTACTACAACGAGATCTTCGCGGACCCGAAGGTCGTCGGGCGCGTCTACGCCATCGACACCTGGCTGAACATCACCGAGGACGGCGGGAAGACCTTCGCGCGCCTCGGCGAGAAGTACAAGCACGTCGACAACCACGTCGTCTGGATCGACCCGGACCGCACGGATCACCTCCTCGTCGGCTGCGACGGCGGGCTCTACGAGACGTTCGATCGCGGCGCGCGCTGGCGCTACTTCGAGAACCTCCCCGTGACGCAGTTCTACCGCGTGGCGGTGGACGACGCGAAGCCCTTCTACAACGTCTACGGCGGCACTCAGGACAACCAGACCCTCGGCGGCCCCTCGCGGACCCGGACGACGCACGGCATCACGAACCCCGACTGGTTCGTCACGGTCGGAGGCGACGGCTTCCAACCTCAAGTTGATCCCGAGAACCCCGACATCGTCTACTCCGAATCGCAGTACGGCGGCCTCATCCGCCACGACCGGAAGAACGGCGAGATCCTCGACATCCAGCCCCAACCCGGCCCGGACGGGGTTCCCCTGAGGTGGAACTGGGACTCCCCTCTCATCATCAGCCCGCACTCCCACACGCGCCTCTACTTCGCCTCGCAGAAGATCTTCCGGAGCGACGATCGCGGCGACACCTGGACGGCGGTGAGCCCGGATCTCTCGCGCCAGATCGACCGCAACAAGCTGAAGATCATGGGGCGCGTCTTCAGCGTCGACTCGGTCGCCAAGAACACGTCGACCTCCTTCTACGGGAACATCGTCTCGCTCCACGAGTCGCCCCTCAAGGAGGGGCTCCTCTACGCCGGCACCGACGACGGGCTCGTCCAGGTGACGGAGAACGGCGGGAAGGAGTGGCGGAAGATCGAGAAGTTCCCCGGGGTCCCCGAGAACACGTACGTCTCGGCGCTCCGGGCGTCCGGAGCCAGGGACGGCACCGTGTACGCGGCGTTCGACAACCACCAGATGGGGGACTTCAAGCCGTATCTCCTCAAGTCCACCGACCGCGGCGCGAGCTGGACCTCGATCGCAGGGGATCTCCCCGAGCGCGGCACCGTCTACTCGATCGCCGAGGATCACGTGAACCCCGATCTCCTCTTCGCGGGGACCGAGTTCGGGCTCTACTTCACGATCGACGGCGGGGCGAAGTGGATCCAGCTCAAGGGGGGCCTGCCGACGATCGCCGTGCGGGACATCGTGATCCAGAAGCGCGAGAACGATCTGGTGATCGCCACCTTCGGCCGCGGCTTCTACATCCTCGACGACTACGCGCCGCTCCGGAAGATCACGCGCGAGGCGCTCGATCAGGAGTCGATGCTCTTTCCGGTGAAGCCGGCCGCGATGTTCATCCCCTCCTCGCCGTTCGGGCTCCGCGAGAAGAGCTTCCTCGGCGAGACCTTCTTCTCGGCCCCCAACCCTCCCTTCGGCGCCGTCGTCACGTACTACCTCAAGGACGAGATCAAGACGCTGAAGAAGCAGCGCCAGGCGGCGGAAAAGGACGCGATCAAGAAGGGGGACGCCATCTCCTACCCGTCGTGGGAGGCCCTCAGGGCCGAGGAGCGGGAGGAGGAGCCGGCCATCATTATTACCGTCACCGACGACCAGGGGGGCGTCGTGAGTCGCCTGACCGGGCCGGTCACGGCCGGCTTCCACCGCGTCGCGTGGGACCTCCGCTATCCCGCCTCGAACCCGACGAACCTCAAGCCGCCGACGACCGACGATCCCTTCCGCGAGACCGTCCAGGGGCCGCTCGCCTCGCCCGGGACGTACCGCGTCGCGATCGCGAAGCGAGTCGGCGGGAAGGTCACGCCGCTCGGCGACGCGCAGGTCTTCGAGGCGGCGCCGATCGCGGCCGGCACGCTGTCGGTGAAGGACCGCGCCGCGATGCTCGCCTTCGAGCGCAAGACGGCCCGCCTCCAGCGCGCCGTCCTCGGAGCCGTCGACGTCGCCGAGGAGGCGCACGGGCGGCTCGATCATCTCAAGAAGGCGCTCGCCGACACTCCGGGGGCGAACCCTGCGCTTGCCGACGACCTCAGGGCTCTCGAGACCCGGCTCAAGGATCTCGAGATCAAGCTCAACGGAGATTCGACGATCGCGTCGCACCAGGAGCCGTCTCCCCCGTCCATCGTCGATCGGATTCAAGGGGTGGTCCAGGGGCACTGGACGTCCACGGCGGGACCGACCGACACGCACCGCCGCGGCTACGACATCGCGGCCTCGCAGTTCGGCGAAGTGCTCGACACGCTCCGCACTCTGGTGACGGTGGACTTGAAGGGTCTCGAGGACGCGGCCGAGGCCGCCGGGGCCCCGTGGACGCCGGGGCGGTTCCCGACCTGGAAGCCGGAGTAACGGCGGGAATCGCGATCTGACAGGCTGCGGCCCGGGGCCCTCGTCAGGCCCCGCGGCCGCCGGCCTGGAGCTTGAGGGCCGCGGCGATGAACGCGTGGACGGGCGTCGCGACCCCCAGCTCCCGCCCGAGCCGGACGACGGCGCCGCTGAGCCACGGGAGCTCGAGAGGCCTTCCGCGCTCGAGGTCCTCGAGCATCGACGCCTTGGACGCCGCGGGGAGGTCCTGGACCATCTGGAGGATCTCGGCGCGGAGGCCGTCGCGAAGCGGAATGCCGCGGGCGCGCGCCACCGCGAGCGTCTCCCCCAGGGCGTCGACGAGCATCCGCAACGTCTCGGGATCGCCCCTGATGGCGCCGATCGTCGAGCGGGTGACGGCGCACACGCCGCTGAAGACGGCGAGCCTCACGAACTTCTCCCAGATCTCGACGTCGATCCGATCGCTCACGCGCGCGCCGAACCCCGCCGCCGTGCACGCCTCGAGGAGGGCGGCGGCGCGGGGAGTGCTCGAGCGATCGAGCTCGCCGAAGATGACGCTCCCCATCGCCGTGTGCCGGATGACGCCGGGCTCGTCGAGGACCGCCGCGACGTACGCGACGCCCCCCATGACGTGCTCGCGCCCCACGGCGCGCGAGAGGAGCTCCACGCTCTCGACGCCGTTCTGGAGCGTCACGACCGGAGTGGCGGGGCCGAGGAGCGGCCCCAGCGATCGCGCCGCCGGCTCGCCGTCGTAGAGCTTCACGGCGAAGAGGACCGCGTCCACGGGGCCGATCTCGCGGGGATCGGCGGTCGCACGGACCTTCTCGACGCGCACGTCCCCGAGCGGGCTCCGCACCTCGAGACCGCGCGACCGCATCGCCTCGAGATGGGCGCCCCGCGCGAGAAAGGCGACGTCGGACCCCGAGGCCGCGAGCTTCGCCCCGAAGTATCCCCCGACCCCGCCGGCGCCGACGACGGCGATGCGCATCAGGCGTCCCATCCCGGCCACGGTCCGGGCGTGACGTCGGGCATGTCGTGCTCGGCCGTCTCCTCTTTGAAGAGACGAAAGCCGCGCCTCAGATAGTTGTCGAGGGCCCGGGGATGATCGAGGGAGCAGGTGTGGACCCACACGCGCCGCGGCCCCAGCTCCCACGCGCGCCGCGCGGCGAGCGTCAGGAACGCCCCGCCGTATCCTTTCCCGGCGAACTGCGGCAGGAGGCCGAAGTAGACGATCTCGGCCTCGTCGCCCGGCTGGCTCTGAAGCTCCGCGTACCCGGCCGGGACACCGGCCACCGAGGCCACCCAGGTCTCGACGCCGGCGCGCGAGAGCCACTCCACCCAGCGCGCGCGGCTCCAGGCGAGGCGATCGATCCAGAACCACGCCCCGCCGATGGCCGTGTAGAAGAAGCGGTTGAGCTCGGGGATCGGATCGCCGACCCGATCGACCCTCAGATCCGCGGGGGCGCTCGACGCCGGGCGGAGGTCCGACGCGCGCGTCATCTCGAGGTGGTGGGTCGTCACGGCGCGTCTCACGGCGGGCAGTCTATCCGATGAGCGCTTGTCCGGCAGGGCCCCCTCGGGTACGCTGCGCCCCCATGAGGACTCCGCCGCTCCCGCTCCCTCTGCTCGCGGTCGCGCTCTCCATGGCGCCGGCCGCCCTCGCCGCGCCGCCCGATCAGAGCCGCCCGGCCGCCGATCTCACGACCCCGGCCGAGGCGTGCGCCTACCGATGCACCCCCGGATATCGCGAGACGATCGAGTTCCTCACGAAGCTCGCTCGAAGCTCGCGGCTGGTCCACCTGTCGATGTACGGCGAGACGGCCGAGGGGTATCCGATGCCGATGGTCGTCGCGGCGCGCGAGATGCGCTTCACCCCCGAGGCGGCGCGCGCCTCGGGGCTGCCGGTGGTCCTCGTCTTCAGCGGCATCCACGCCGGCGAGATCGACGGGAAGGATGCGAGCCTGGCCCTCCTGCGCGACATCGTCTCCGGAAAGCGCGCCGGACTCCTCGACAACCTCATCCTCGTCGTCGTGCCGATCTACAACGTGGACGGCCACGAGCGCGTGAGCCCGTCCAACCGTCTGGCGCAGGACGGGCCCGCGGAGGGGATGGGGTTCCGCACGAACGGCCGGGGCCTCGATCTCAACCGCGACTTCGTGAAGATGGAATCGCCCGAGACGGCCGCGCTCGTCGGCCGGCTCTTTCGCGACTTCAGGCCGCACGTCGTCGTGGACTGCCACGTCACCGACGGGATGGACTTCCAGTACGAGATGACGTACTTCGCGGGGGAGAGCCCGAACGCGCCGGCCCCGCTGAGACGGTACGTCGCGGGGATGAAGGAGGCGATCGGGAAGGGGCTCGCCGCGACCGGTCACGCCGCGGCCCCCTTCGGCGATCTCGAGAACCCGGCCGACCCCAACCAGGGGGTGAGGATGTGGGCCCCCTCCCCGCGCTACTCGACGTCGTACTTCGAGACGCGCAACCGGGTGAGCCTCCTCGCCGAAGCGCACGCCTACAAGCCCTTCGCCGTCCGCGTCGCCGCGACGTACGAGATGCTGCGGTCGATCCTCGAGCACGTCGCCGCCGATCCGAAGGGGCTCACCGGCGCCGTCGCGGCCTCCGAGGCGGAGTCCGCGCGGCGTGCCACGGCGGAACGCGGCGCGACGTTCGGCCTCGCGTTCAAGGCCACGGACGATCGCGTGATGGTCGATTACCTCGGCTGGAGCTTCGACGTCGTCCCGAGCGAGGTGACCGGGAGATTGCGCGTCGTCTGGTCGCGGCGGCCGGAGACCTTTCGCGTCCCGCTCTACGCCTCGCTCGTCGCGACGAAGGAGGTGCGCGTCCCCCGCGGCTACCTCCTGTCGCGGGCCTACGCGCCGCTCGCGGCGAAGGCGGTTCTCCACGGCCTCCGCGTCTCCCGCACCCTCGCCGACGCGGACCTCGACGTGGAGGTCTTCCGGGCGACGGAGCTCGCGTGGGCCGCCGGGTCGTACCAGGGGCACCACGCCGCGGAGGCGAAGGGAGCGTGGGCGGTCGAGCGCCGTCACGTCCCCTCCGGGACGTTCTGGATCCCCCTCGACCAGCCGGACGCCCCGATCGCGATGTGGCTCTTCGAGCCCGAATCGCCGGAGGGGTTCCTCGCCTGGAACGCCTTCGACAACATCCTGGAGCGGAAGATGGTCGTCGAGGATCCCGTCGTGGAGAGGATGGCGGCCGAGATGCTGAAGGACCAGCGCGTCCGCGCCGACTACGAGCGCGCCTTCCCGGGAGGGGCGGGCGCGGCGCCGCGGGATCCGAACGAGGCCGACGCGGCGGCCGAGCGGCGGCTCATGTGGTTCTACGCGCGATCCCCGTTCTTCGATCGCGAGGTCGGCGTGTACCCGATCGCCCGCGTCACCTCAGATCCGGGGCTGCGGACGGCGGAGTGGACGCCCCCGGCCGCGCCCTGAGCGGCGGCGCCTATCGGGACGGGGAGGAGACCGCGGCGATCCTCGCGACGAGGAGCTCCCGCACCGTCCCCGCGAGGTCCTTCACGTTGAACGGCTTCGGAACGCTGGCGCTCGCGCCGAGTCGGAGCAGATCCTCGACCTCCCCCTCCGCGCTGTACCCGCTCGAGATGACGATCGGTGTCTCCGGCCGCAGGGCGTGCATCTCGGCGAACGCGTCGCTTCCGGACCGCCGCGGCATGACGAGGTCGAGGATGACGAGGTCGATCTCGGCGCGCTTCGCCCGGAAGATCTCGATGGCCTCGGCGCCGTCGGCCGCGGCGAGGACCCTGTACCCGAAGGCTTCGAGCGCGCTCTTCACGAGGTTTCGGATCATCTCCTCGTCGTCGGCGATCAGGATCGTCTCGCCGGCCCCGCGGGCGTTCGCCGCGGTCTCGGGGCGCCGCGCGGCCGGCTTCTCGACCGCCCGGGGGAAGAACGCCGTGAACGTCGTCCCCCGCCCCGGCTCGCTCTCGCACTCGATCCATCCGCCGTGCAGCTCCATGATGCCGTGCACGATCGCCAGGCCGAGCCCGGTTCCCTTGCCGATCTCCTTCGTGGTGTAGAAGGGGTCGAAGATGCGGCCGACGACCTCCGGGGGCATGCCGGCGCCCGTGTCGGTCACCGCGAGGGCCACGTACTCGGCCGGACGGCCCCCCGCCCGGGGCCCGGCGGTCCCCGCCAGCCTCGTGCAGTTGGCGAGCCCGAGGGTCAGGCGCCCTCCGGAGCCCATGGCGTCGCGGGCGTTCACGCAGAGGTTGGTGATCACCTGCTGGATCTGCCCGGGGTCCGCGCGCGCGATCCAGAGATCGGAGGCGACGATCTTCCGGACCTCGATGGCCGCCGCGAGAGAAGGCGTGAGGAAGCGGACGACCTCTTCCAGCGCGAGGCGCAGATCCACGGGCTCGAAAGCGGCGGCGCTCCGGCGGCTGAAGTTGAGCAGCCCCTTCGTGAGATCGCCGGCCCGGCTGACCGCCTCCGCGGCGGTCGCGAGCGCCTGCCCCTCTGGGCCTGCCGGCGCGAGACCCTGGCGCGCGATGTCGATGAAGCCGCCGATCGCGGTCAGGAGGTTGTTGAAGTCGTGCGCGATCCCCCCCGCCAGCGTGCCGAGCGCCTCCATCTTCTGGGAGTGCCTGAGGTCCGACTCGAGCCGGCGCTGTCGCGTGACGTCGCGGAAGTACCACGCGCGCGCCACGGCGTGCCCGTCGCTCATCAGGACGGGCAGCGTCGATCTCGCGATGATCCGCCCGTCCACGAACTCGATCGTCTCGTCCTGCCGCATCTCCAGCGGATCGGCGTAGAGGCTGCGGACGGTCGCGAGGAAGCCCGCGGGGTCCTTCAGGCGGCGCGTGACGAACGAGAGGAGGGCGTCGTCGTCGTACGTGGACGCGAGGTCCAGCGGGATGCCCCAGAGGTTGAGGAACTTCGAGTTGTAGCTGAGGACCTTTCCGGTGAGATCGACGATGAGGATGGCGTCCGGCGTGGCTTCCTGCTGGGCGCGGAGCATCGCGTTCGCGCGCTCGAGGGTCTCGCGGATCGCCGCGTGCTCCGCCGCGGGCCCCGAGGATCCGGCTGTCGCCTCCATCATCGTCGTCACGCGAGATGTCTCCCGGGCGCGGGTCGTCGGCCGTTCGGAACGCCGCCCGTCATGCGCCCCCCACGAGCGAGCATCGTGGCGCATGGGAGGGCAATCTAGGCAAATCCGGCGCCCCGGCAACCCCCGGGGGCGCTCAGCGTGGAACGGCCTCCCGCGCCGTCGACCTTGAGAGGAGCGCCTTGACGCGGGCGGCCAGGCGGCGCGGCTCGACCGGCTTGAGGATGTAGTCGTCCGCGCCGACCTCGAGCCCCCGGGCCTCGCTCTCGACGCTGTCCTCCGACGTCAGCATGAGGATGAGCGTCCCGGCCGTGTCGGGGTGGGAGCGGAGTTCCCGGACCATCTCGATGCCATCCATGCCCGGCATGTTGACGTCGCTGATGATGACGTCCGGCCGGTGTTCCTTCACCGCCTCGAGGCCCTCCCGGCCATCCGCCGCGAGGAAGACCTCGAACCCCTCGTTCTCCATGAAGTACTTGATGACGGTCGCGACGGTCGGGCTGTCGTCCACGACGACGACGCGCCGGGCCCCCGGCGGCCCCGGCGGGGCAGGCATGGGCGCTTCCTCGGGGACATCGGCCCGGGAGGGCCGGGCGGCCGGCTCCGGCCCCGTCGCCTGGCGCGTCTCGGGGGTCTCATCGGGCGGACAGACGCGGACCACCTCGTCGAGGGTCGTCAGCCCGCGCGACGCCTTGTCGATGGCATCCTCCATCAGGGTGCGCATCCCTCCGCGACGCGCCTCCGCGCGGATCTCGTGCTCCGGGGCGCGTCGCGAGATGAGGTTCCGCACCTCGTCGGTCACGACGGCCACCTCGTGCACGGCCATGCGACCCTTGTATCCCGACTGCTCGCAGGCGTCGCATCCGAGGCCGACCTTGAAGGCCGCGCCCTGGGGAAGGCGCCCGACGCCCCCGATCTTCTCGACGACGTCGGCGGGGGGCGCCTGCTCGACGGAGCAGCTCGGGCAGGGGATCCGCGTGAGGCGCTGCGAGAGCACGGCCGTCAGGGACGACGCCACCAGGAAGGCCTCGATGCCGAGATCGAGGAGCCGCGTGATCGTCGAGATGGCGTCGTTCGTGTGGAGCGTGCTGAGGAGGAGGTGGCCCGTCTGGGCCGCCTCCATGGCGATGCCGGCGGTCTCCTGGTCCCGGATCTCGCCGACGAGGACGATGTTCGGATCCTGCCGCAGGATCGAGCGCAGCCCCGACGCGAAGGTCATCCCCGCCTTCGGGTTGATCTGAACCTGGTTGATCCCCTCAAGCTGGAACTCGATGGGATCTTCGACGGTGATGATGTTCTTCGTGGGGGCCTTCAGGTACCCGAGCGCCGAGTAGAGCGTCGACGTCTTCCCGCTTCCCGTCGGGCCGGTGACGAGGATGATCCCCTGTGGCCGTGAGAGGAGAGCGAGGAACATGCGGAGGTTTTCCGCGCTGAACCCCAGGCGATTGATGTCGAGCCTGGCGTTCGAGCCGTCGAGGAGCCGTATGACCACCTTCTCGCCGAACTGGGTGGGGAGGGTCGACACGCGCAGATCGATCCGCTTCCCCTCGAATCTCAGGCGGCTCCGGCCGTCCTGGGGCTTGCGGCGCTCCGCGATGTCCATCCCCGAGATGATCTTCAGGCGCGACACGGTGGAGTCCTGGAGCCCCCGGGGGATCTTCAGGACGTCCTTCAGCATCCCGTCGACGCGCTGCCGCACCAGCAGCCGCTCGTCCTGGGGCTCGACGTGGATGTCGCTCGCGCCCGCCTTCGCCGCGTCGCAGAGAATCATGTTCACGAGCCGCACGATCGGGGTCAGGTTGACGTCGCGCGCGAGCTTGCTGATGTCGATCGCCTCGACGTCGGCCTCGGAGGATTCGACCTCCCCTTCGGGATTGACCGAGGAGAGGAGGTCGTACGTGGACTGGATGTCGGGCTTCTTCTCGGCGGGCGGCGCCGGGTATGTCCTCTCGAGGAGGGCCGCGAGGCTCGACTCGGCGCCCACCGCGGCGGTGACGCGCATCCCGGTGCAGAACTCGACGTCCTGGAGGGTCGGGTAGTCCAGCGGATTCGTCATCGCGATGCGGAGCCTCTTGCCTTCGACGTTCAGCGGAGCGACCAGATGGGATCGGCAGAATTCCGCCGGCAGGAGGGAGGCCACCTCCGCCGGGACCTCGAGGACGTCCAGGTCGACGACGTCGAGCCCGAGCTGCTGCGCCAGGACGCTCGCGATCGTGCCGCCGTCGACGAGGCCCAGCGTCTCCAGGGCCCGGTTCAGCGAGACCCGGCTCTTCGCGACGACCTCGAGAGCCCGCGCGAGCCCCTGGGCGTCCAGGCACCCCGCGCGGACCAGGACCTCTCCAAGCTGTGCGTGCGTCGGCACGTCCGCTCACCTCACCGGGCGGTGCGATCGGGTTCCCCCGCCCAATCACTCATCGGCAGATCGATGCGGATCTTGAGCGCCGAATGGGGGCGCGGGCCGGGGAGGTTTCAGGGGGGTGCGGGGGAGGCGGGCCGCGGCGCGGCCGGTGAGGCGCGGCGGATCCGGGGCTTTGGCCCGGACCCGCCGGGGTGGGCTAGAACAGCGCGTAGATGAAGGGCGCGAGCGCGCTCTTCTCGGTGAAGATGATGAGGGCGCTGAGGAGCCCGAGGATGATGAGGATCGGGGCGAGCCACCACTTCTTCCTCACCCTCATGAACGCCCAGAGCTCGCCGAGGAGGGAGTGCTTCATGTCGGCTCCTAATCGAGCGGGAACTCCCGCTGCCAGTCGATGTCGTCGTTGAGGCCCGGCTGATCCTTCTTGTCGAGGAGGAACCGGTCGAGCACGAGGTAGTCCATCCGGGTGCGCATGAAGCACAGGTACGCGTCGTGCGGCGTGCAGACGATGGGCTCGCCTCTCACGTTGAACGAGGTGTTGATGATGACCGGGCACCCGGTCTGCCGATCGAACTCCTGGATGAGGTCGTAGTACATCTCGTTCTCGTCGCGCCGTATCGTCTGGATGCGGGCCGAGCCGTCGACGTGCGTCACCGACGGAATCGATCGCTTCTCCGGGCGGACCTGCGCGACGAGGAGCATGTACGGGGAGTCGCACTCGAGCTCGAACCACTCCCCCGACTTCTCCGCGAGGACGGTCGGCGCGAAGGGGCGGAACGACTCGCGGAACTTGATCTTGAGGTTCACGACGTCCTTGTTCGCCGGATTCCGCGCGTCGGCGATGATGCTGCGGTTGCCCAGGGAGCGCGGCCCGAACTCCATCCGCCCCTGGAACCAGCCGATGACGTTCTGCTCCGCGATCAGCCGCGCGGTGTTCTTCAGAAGATCCTCCCGGGAGAGCTCGCGGAACGGGATGCCGTGCTTCTCAAGGTACGAGCGGATCTCCTCCGTCGAGTAGGCCGGCCCCCAATAGGCGTGCTTCCAGACGAACGTCCGGGCGTTGCCGAGGACCGCCGAGTGGATGTAGGCGGCGACTCCCACCGCGCCGCCGGCGTCGCCCGCGGCGGGCTGGATGAAGATGTTCTTGAACGGCGTCTCGCGGATCACGCGGCCATTGGCGACGCAGTTGAGCGCGACCCCGCCGGCCATGCACAGGTTGGTGAGGCCCGTGTCCCGGTTCAGCCTCCGGCACATGCGGAGCACGATCTCCTCGGTCACCTTCTGGACCGACGCCGCGATGTCCTTGTGAACCTGCTCGAGCTTCCCCTCCCCCTCGCGGACCGGGATGCCGAAGAGCTGCGAGAACTTCCCGTTCGTCATCGTCAGGCCGTAGTCGTAGGCGAAGTAGTCCATGTTCATCTTGAAGGAGCCGTCCTCGCCGACGTGGATGATCTCCTTCATGATCTGGTCGAAGTAGCGCGGCTCTCCGTAAGGCGCGAGACCCATGACCTTGTACTCGGCCGAGTTGACCTTGAACCCGAGGAAGTAGGTGAACGCGGAGTAAAGCAGTCCCAGCGAGTGCGGGAAGCGGATCTCGTTCCAGAGCTGGATGTCGCGATCGCGGCCGACCCCCTGGGTCGCCGTGGACCACTCGCCCACGCCGTCGAGCGTCAGGATCGCGGCCTCCTTGAACGGCGACACGAGAAAAGAGGACGCCGCGTGCGACATGTGGTGGTCGCCGAAGAGGACCTCTCCGTCGTACCCCATGTGCTTGCGGATCAGCGCCGGGATGCGGAGCTTCTGCGTGAGCCAGAGCGGAACGGCCTTGTTGAACGAGCGGAACGACTTCGGGAACGTCGCGATGTACGTGAGGAGGATGCGCTCGAACTTGACCAGCGGCTTGTCGTAAAAGCCGACGTAGTCGAGGTCCTTCGACTGGATCTTCCCCTCGGCCAGGCAGTAGCGGATGGCGTTGTCGGGAAACCCGTGATCGTGCTTCTTGCGGGTGAATCGCTCCTCCCCCGCGGCGGCGATGACCTGGCCGTCGCGCAGGAGGCACGCCGCGGAGTCGTGGTAGTAGGCCGAGATGCCGAGGATGTTCATCGTGGGGACCTCACCTCAGAAGGTGTGCCGGAGATTGTCGAGCGACGCGGCGTGGGATTCTTTCTTCCGCCAGAACGTCGGCTCCGTCGCGAGTTTCCGGTCCATCGGGTCCTTCCCCATCGCGGAGAGGATCAGCTTCGACGGTCCGAAGACCAGCGTGTACACGATGAACATGTGGACCGGCGTCATGATGACGCCGATGATGTGCCCTAAGCCGGACCAGTACCCGAGAATCTTCGAGAAAAACGATTTCATTCCTCCCCCATCCGTGTGTCGAGGCGCCCCGCGCCTCCCCGTGAGCCCCGGGATTTGCAAAACGACGCCTCCGCGGGCAGAATGCGCGTCATGCAAGTTGCCGAGGGAACGGAGATTATAGGGCACAGGGGGGCGGGAGGCCACGCTCCCGACAACACGGAATCCGCCATCCTCGCCGGGATCCGGCTGGGGGCCACCGCCGTGGAGGTCGACGTCCAGTTCACGGCGGACGGCCTGGCGGTCGTCTTCCACGATCGGACGCTCGAGCGCATGGCCGGAGTGAGAGGCCGGATCCGCGAGCAGACCGCCCGTGAGCTCGCGGGATACGACATCGGGTTCCGATTCGGGGAGGACCACCGGGGGCTGCGCATTCTCACGCTCGACGAGTGCGCCCGCATCGTCCCGCGCGAGATGTACCTCCACGTCGAGATCAAGGACTACGACCCGGTCACCCCGGCCCATCTCAAGGACGTCGTCGGCTCGCTGCGGCGCCGGAACGCGCTGGATCGGACCGTCTTCAGCTCCTTCAACGACAAGATCCTCGTGTCGCTCCGGGGGATCGATCCCTCGCTCCTCCTCGGGCTCCTCGTCGCAGGTCGCGCCATGGGAAGCGTGTCGCGCGCGGCCGAGCTCGGGTGCTTCAGCCTGAACCCCGAGGCGGCGCAGGTGGACGCCGCGCTGATCGAGGCCTGCCACGCGAAGGATCTCAAGGTCTATCCGTACACCGCGAACGACCCGGGGCTCATGAAGCAGCTCATCGCCCTCGGCGTGGACGGCATCTACACCGATTTCCCGGGACGGCTCGCCGAGCTCGTGGGCCACGCGCCGCGCCCGAGACACGTTGCCCCGCGCCCGCAGGGGCGCGCGGCGTCCGGACCGGAATCTCCGCGGGAGCCCCGGCGGGGCCGGCGGGGGGCCTCACCCCCTGATCGCGCCGCGGCGCACCCGCGCGCGGAGGCGACGGGCGCCCCGCAGCGCGACGCCGTGGAGCCCGACGACGTGATCGAGATCGCTCCCGCGCCCGAGGGGGCCGCGGCGGAGGGGCTCCTCACGGATCTCCCGGGCCCGGACGGCGCTCCGAGGCGCAAGCGACGGCGTGGGCGGCGCGGAGGAAGGCGCCACAAGCGCAAGGCGAACGGCGCCGCGGCCGGCGAGGCGGAGTCCCCCGACGCCGGCGACGCGGCGGCCCCGCCCGACTCCGCGGACTCGCCGGGCTCGGATGCGGCGCTCGACGCAGGCGACGCGGTGGGCCACGCCCGGGGCGACGCGGATGATTCGGCGTTCGCCGAGCCCTTCGAGGAAGGATCCACGACTCCGCTCGAGGCCGCGGGAGCCCCCGCGATCTCCACGGCCGACCAGGCATCGCCTGCCGGCGACCAGAAGCCCCGGCGCCGGAGAGGCCGCCGCGGAGGCCGCCGCCATCGGCGCGGCGGAAGCGCTCCCAAGGCCGGGGACGGAAGCGCCTAGCGGATGAGCCGCATCGCCGTCCTCGGAGCCGGTGCGCTCGGCACGGCGATGGCCATCGCCCTGCAGAAACGCGACCGGACGCTCAGCCTGTGGACCATCGAGGCGGACGTCGCCGAGTCGCTCCGCCGGACTCACGAGAACGCGAAGTATCTCCCGGGATTCAAGATCTCCCCATCGGTCCACGTGACGCTCGACTGCGGCGAGGCGATCGAGGACGCCGACGTGGTCCTCATCACCGTCCCGTCGCACGCGGTCCGCGACGTCGCCCGCGCGATCGCCGCGCTGATTCCGGAGCGCGCCGTCCTCGTCTGCGCCGACAAGGGGCTCGAGGAGGGATCGTGGAAGCGGATGTCGCAGGTCCTGCGGGAGGAGATTCCCGCCGACGTTCCGGTGCCGATCGTCGCGCTCTCCGGCCCGTGCCTCGCCCCCGAGATGGCTCGCGGCGGCGTCTCGGCGGTGGACGTCGCCTGCGAGGACCCCGCCGCCGCCCGCCGGGCGCGCTCGCTCCTCGCGACGCCGAGGTTTCGCATGCGGCCGATGACCGACGTCGCCGGCGTCGAGGCGGGCGGGACGTTCAAGAACGCCTACGCGGTCGGCGCCGGGATCGGCGACGGCCTCGGCTGGGGGATGAACGAGCGCGCGGCCTACCTCACGAAGGCCCTCGCGGAGATCGCGCGGCTCGCCTCCTCTCTCGGCGCGCGCCGCTCGACCCTCTACGGCCTCTCCGGCCTGGGAGACCTCGCCGTGACGTCGATGAGCCCTCACTCGCGCAATCGGCGCCTCGGAGAGGAGCTGTCGCGGGGACGCGAGCTGAAGGAGATCCTCTCGGCGACCGTGAACGTGACCGAGGGGGTCGCCGCGACGCGCGCGGCGAGCGCCATCGCGGCCCGGCACCGCCTGCGCCTTCCGATCGCCGCGTCGCTCCACGCGATCCTTCACGACGGCGCCGCGCCGAAGAGCCTCGAGCGCGCCCTCAAGTCGAGCCGCTAGGCCGGCCCGCGCTCAGCGATCGGCGAGGTCGGGGCGCCCCGCATCGATCCACGCCGTGTACCAGAGCGAGGCGATCGTCCCGGCCGCGGAGGTCATCTGCCTCTCCGCGATGAGCCCGGCGCGCCGATCGAGCCCCTCCCAGTAGTCCCGGCCGTCCTTCCTCATGTCGCGCACCGCGTCGAGATCGGCCTCCAGGATGCGCGCCGCGAGCGGGTAGCCTTCCCTCATCCGATCCAGCACGAACGCGAGCGGGTGCTCGACCGGCTCGACCGTCGCGGCCCCCCTGCGGACCGCGTCCCGGTAGCGAGGCAGAGCGCGCTCGATCATGCCCGCCTCGAACGCCCGATGAATCCCCTCACCGCAGGCGCCGTCCCCGTCGTGGTGGATCGTCAGGTGGAGCGGCTGGTACGCGTCGCCGACGTAATGGGAGAGGTATCCGGCGTCCCTCACGACGCGAGGGGCGTCCCCCCGGCGCATCGCCGCGGTCAGATCCCCGAGCACGCCCGCGATGCGCCATGGGAGCGTCCCGTTCCGGGCGACCGCGTCCCGCCCGTAGCGGGCCTCCGCGTCCTCGAGCCGGCGCGGGATCCCCGCGAACGGAAACGGCTCGTACGCGTCGAGGTCGATGAAGTGGCTCCGGGCCTCCTCTCCCGTGCGATCGTGGGCCCGCAGCGACGTGTCGGGCGCGAGGCTCGCGTCCTGTAGGCCCCGGCTCGCGCGGCGGAAGAAGTCGGCCGGAGGACCCGGGACGCGCTCCGCGGCGGACTCGGTGATCACGCGGTGCGCCGCGAGCCCCCAGGGGAACGCGGGACACGTGGCGAGGATCAGGCAGAGGAGGAGCGCTCCGGTTCGCATCGCGGCAATGTACCCAATGCGCCCGCGCGATGCGACGAGGTTGACACGATTTCAGCCGGGTGCGAACAATGACGGGGAGATCCCACCGATGAGAGAAGATCGCGGCGCGCGCGCCGCCCCGCCCGCCCTCGCCTTCGTCTGGGCGGGCGCCACGACGGCCGGCTCCCCTTCGCGCCCGGCGTGGGCGTACATCCTGGCGTCGGCGCTCGCCCTCGTCGCCCTCTACCTCTTGATCCGGCTCTTCGTGTGGGACGCCGTCAATCGCGAGACGCCGAATCAGGAGGAGCCCCTCTTCCGCGAGCCGAAGGAGCCGATCGATGGACAGCGCTGAGTCGTCGCAGGAGATCGAGCTCTTCCACGAGATCGAGCGCCTCTTCGAGGAGATGGTCGTGCATCAGCGCCGCCGCCTCGAGGCGCTCGCGCGATCCCTCGATCCGGCCCTCAGCTCCGACGACCTGCTGAGCCCCGACGACTTCCCGATCCTCGCGCGCGATCCCAGGTTTCAGTTCGAGGATGGCCTCCTCGCCGGCCTCCTCAGCGCGCGGACGGCGATCCGCGCCCGCGTGATCGCTCCCCGCGTCCACGGACCGGAGGAGGCCCGTTGAGGGGTCCGAAGCTCCTGAATCCCCTGGTTCCGCTCGCCCTCGCCGCGCTGACACTCGCGGGGCCGTGGGCCGCGGAGGGGCCCGCGGAGGGATCGGGAGCGGCCCCGGCGGCGGTCACGTGGGGCCAGCTGCGCCCCCACCTCGCCGCCGCGTTCTTCGCGGTCCGCGAGTCCCCGCATCGATGGGGGATCACCGCGCTCCCCGGCGATCTTCCCGCCGATCCGGCGGAGCGGAAGCTCCGCGAGATCGCCGTCGAGATCCTCGGCGCGTCGCACGACGACATCGCGTGGATCGCGGGGGAGGCCCTCGACCACCGCCTGGTCGTCTCCCGGCCGATGGCGCCCGGCGAGACGCTCAAGCCGCTCCCGCAATACGTCGACGCGCTGTTCGACGACGTCGAGGTGACGAGCGCGGTGAGGCGCTTCGCGGAGGCCGTGCTCCGCTCCCGGGGGATGACCTGCGCCGATTGCCTCGAGGGGCTCCCTCCGGCCCGCGACGTGTCGTGGCCGAAGGTCCGCGAGTACATCGAGGACTTCATCCACGTGTCGGAGGTGACCCCCGAGGGGAGGGTGAACCTGCACGTGGCGACGATGGAGAACCGGATCCCCGACTTCAACCAGTGCCACCACGATCTCGCCGCCGCGGTGTACGCGGCCCTGCACGGGGCGTTCAGGTCCTCTCCCGCGATGATGCAGGCGGTGCAGGTGGATCTGAACGCGGAGCTCCTCGATCACGGCGAGGCGCCCCGGCCCGAGCTGCTCCGGATCCTCAACGAGGGCCTTCCGGAGCGCGTCGTGAAGGACCCCGCGTGCCTCGGCCCGATCCTGGCCCGCCTCCCCGAAGCGCTCGAGAGACACTCGCTCCACTGCGTGGACTGCCCCGTGGCGCGCTGACGGCCCGAGGCCCGGCCGGCGATCCCCGTCGGCCCGCCGCGCGGCGCGCTGCGGCGCTCACACCGCCGGCTCTCCGAGGGAGTACGCGAGGAGCTTGTAGACGAGGCGGGCGGAGAGGAAGTCGGGGGCGTGGAGCCCGGGGACGGGGGCCAGCTCCATCACGTCGAAGCCGACGATGCGCGCGCGCGCCGAGAGGCCCTTCAGGAACCGGAGCGTCGGGTACCACTCCCCCCCTCCGGGCTCGGGCGTTCCGGTGGCGGGCATGATCGAGGGATCGAAGTAGTCGAGGTCAATCGTCACGTACACGGGCGTGCGCTCGGGAATCGTCGCGAGGATCCGATCGCTCCACCCGCCCTCCGCCATCTGATAGGCGAAGAGCGTCTCGACGTCGCCGCGCTCGATGACGGCTCGCTCCTCCGGCGACTGGCTCCGGATGCCGAGCTGGATCAGCCGGGCGTGCTCCCTCATCCTCGCGCCGGCGCACGCGTGGTTGTGCCGCGTGCCGTGATACGACTCGCGCAGATCGGAATGGGCGTCGAACTGGACGACGGTGAGACCCTCGAAGGCCTCCGCGTACGGCTTCACCGCCCCCGGGCTGATCGAGTGCTCGCCTCCGAGCGTCACGACGAACTTCCCGTCGCGGAGGTATCGCCGCACCCGGCGCTCGACCTCGAGGACCATCGGCTCGGGGGCCTTCCCCCTCACGATGACGGGGGGCGCCGAGTGGATGCCGAGGCGGTAGGGCTCCCGGCGCGTTTCCTCGTCGAAGAGCTCGACCTGCTGGCTCGCGACCCTTATCGCCTCGGGCCCGTTCTCGGTCCCCGGCCCGTACGTCACCGTGCCGCCGAACGGGACCGGGAGGATCACGACGCGCGAGGTGGCGTAGGCGCTCTCCGCGGGGGTCAGACCGAAGTAGGCGTCGGTCGCCGAGTCGTGGTCCCCGGCCGAAAGAGGGGCGGGCGGAGGCGCGGCGCGCTTGGGCGCGCGGGCCGCACCCGCGGTGCCGGCCCGGGCCCTGGGCGCGCGTCCCGACGAGCGTCGGCGCGAGGGGGTGGAGCCGGCCTTCGAGGCGGCGCGGGTCAGGGGTCGGCGGGCCAAGAGGGCTCTCCTGGTGGTCTCGGGGCGTCCTGAGGAGCGGAGCCTCCGCGGGGGCTCAGGTCAGATACGTATAGGCGTCGAACTGGCCGCGATACTCGGAGAGAAGCTGCCGCGCCTCGGCGGGAGTGAGCCCGCCTCGCTTCATCTGCTCCTCGAGGGTGGACTGGAGCTTCGCGGCGAGATCCTTCGGATCGTACCCGAACGCCGCGAGCGTCTCGCGGACCGAGTTGCCGCGCCGGGTCCGCTTCAGATGCACGCGCCCTTCGTCGTCCACGACGACGTGCGCCTCGTTCGCCGATCCGAACAGGTTGTGGAGATCGCCCATCGTGTCCTGGTACGCGCCGACCAGGAGGAGCGCGAGGTAGTACGGCTCGGTCCCGTTCAACCGGTGGATCTCGAGGGCCTCCTTGATGTCCTTGAGGTCCACGAACTTGTCGATCTCTCCGTCGGAGTCGCACGTGATGTCGACGAGCGTCACGCGGTGATCGGGCTTCTCGCGCAGTCGCTGGATCGGGACGACGGGGAAGAGCTGATCGAGCGCCCAGTGATCCGGGATGGACTGGAAGACCGAGAAGTTGCAGACGACCTTCTCGACGAGCTGCTTCTCGAGCTCGACGAACTCGTCCGCCATGAACTTCTGCGACTTCGAGTAGCGGACTCCCCGGGCCGCGATCTCCCAGAACGCGGCCTCTCCCTTCGCGCGCTCCTCGAGGCTGAGGAGGCCGAGATTGAAGAGCGAGACCATCTCGTCCCGGTGCTCGACGGCGTCGTGGTAGAACTCGCGGTAGTTCTTCGCGCTGATCGTCCTGAGGATGTCGAGGAGCTCGCTGACGACCTGGGGATCGCGCGGCCCCGGCTTGACCTTCACCCCGGTGCCGCCGCCGATCTCGGCGCGCACGTCGACGATCAGGAGCGAGTGATAGGCGACCATCGCCCGCCCGGACTCGGAAACGATGTGGGGCTCGGGCACGCTCTCGTTCTCGCAGACGTCCTTGATCGTGTAGACGACGTCGTTCGCGTACTCCTGCATCGAGTAGTTCACGCTCGCGTCGGACGAGGTCCTGCTGCCGTCGTAGTCGATGCCGAGGCCGCCGCCCACGTTCAGGTACTCGACGTCGACGCCCATCTTGCGCGCCTTGGCGTAGATGCGCGCGGCCTCCTTGAAGGCGTTCTTGAGCTTGCGGATCTCGGTGATCTGGCTGCCGATGTGGAAGTGGAACATCTTGAGCGAGTCGAGCATCCGGTTCTTCTTGAGGAACGCGATCCCCTCGAGGAGCTGGCCGGTGCTGAGGCCGAACTTGCTCGTGTGCCCTCCCGACTTCTCCCACTTTCCCGAGCCGCGGGCGTGCAGCCGCACACGGATGCCGATGTAGGGGCGGGCTCCCTTGTCGAGCGCCAGGTTGGCCAGCGCCTCGAGCTCGTAGGGCTTCTCCACGACGACGAACACGCTCTTGCCGAGCCGCCTCGCGAGGGAGGCCATCGCGAGGTAGGTGTTGTCCTTGAAGCCGTTGCAGATGAGGAGCGATTCCGGCGGCGTCTCGAGCGCGAGGGCGGCGAGCAGCTCCGGCTTGCTCCCCGCCTCCAGCCCGAGGCCGTACTTCCATCCCGCCTCCAGGAGCTCGCTGACGACGGCGCGCTGCTGGTTGACCTTGATCGGGAAAACGGGCCGGTACTGCGCCGAGTAACCGTACTCGGCGATCGCCTTCCGGAAGGCGCTGCAGAGGTTTCTCACCTGCGACTCGAGAAGCTGCGGGAAGCGGAGGAGAAGCGGCGGCGTGAGGCCGCGCTTCATCAGGCTCTCGACGACCTCGGGGACGTCGACCTTCCGGGAGTCGTCGCCGTCGGGCGCGACTTCGAGATGGCCTTCCTCACTGATGCGGAAGTAGCCCGCCCCCCACGAGTCCATTCCGTAGAGGGACATCGCGTCCTCGATCGAAAACTTCTCCGCGGAGATCCGGAGCGAGGCGGCGGCACGGGCGGTCGCGGACGGCTGCATGGCGGGATCCCTCGACGAAACGACGACTCGATCCCGGCGAAGGCTCGCGCAGCCCGCGCCGTGCGGAGGTGGCTCCGGCGCGCCATTATAGAGATCGCTTCCCTGCAGGAGAAGAGAAATCTATCGGGCGGGGGCGGGGCCGACGTGCTTTTCGATCTCGGCGCCGAGGATCTTCTCGAAGTCGCCCGACAGGCCGAAGTACGACTTGAGGACCTCGCCCCTGGGGCCGATCAGGTAGGTGGTGGGGATGATCTCGATGTCGCCGAACTGCCCCGCCAGATCCTCGGAGCTCATGAGGATGGGATAGGCCAGGGCGAGCTTCCGCCCCTCGAGGAACTCCTTCACCTCGGCGGGCTCGCCGGACTGGAGAGCGAGGCCCACGGCGCGAAATCCGCGATCACGGTACTTCTG
>JACPZX010000095.1 GCA_016195325.1 Acidobacteriota bacterium | reverse complement strand
GTCGTCAGGATGATCGCCGAGCACATCAAGGACAAGCGATACGACCCGGCTGTCGTCGTCATGGACATCGCCGGGAAGTTCGCCATCAGCCTCGTCTCGGGACACCTTGGCGGAGCCAATGCGCTGGCGCGTCGTCTCGCGGAGGTCACCGGGGCGATCCCGGTGGTCACGACCGGTACCGACGTCAACGAGACCATTGCCCCCGACGTCATCGCCATGGAGATCGGTGGGGAGGTGGACGACTTCGAGGCGATGAAGAAGGTGAGCGCGGCGCTCGTGGACGGAGAGGCGACCGGCGTCGTCGACCTCGCCGGGGTCGACTCGCCATCGCTCCGCGGGACATTGAAGCCGAACGTGAAGATCTTCCCGTCGCTCGAGGCGCTGCGCGAGTCGACGGTGGTTGCCGGCATCGTCATCAGTCACCGCCTCGTCGACCTGGAGGGGATGCGGCGGCCGGTCGTCATCCTGCGTCCCAAGAACCTGGTGCTCGGCGTGGGCTGCAACCGCGGCACCAGCGCCGATGAGATCGTGGGTACCATCGAGCGGGTGCTCCGCGAGCACGGGCTCGCGCTCAAAAGCGTGAAGGCGCTGGCTACGGTCGATGCCAAGCGTGACGAAGCAGGCCTTCTCGGGGCCGCCGGGCGGCTGGGCCTCCCGCTCGTCTTCTGCGAGAAGGCGATGCTCAATGCGGTTCCGGATGTCCCGAACCCATCCGAGGCTTCGATGAAGTTTGTAGGCGTGCAGGGTGTCGCCGAACCTTCGGCTCTCGCCGTCTCCCGTGGCCGGCTCATTGTCGAAAAGGTCAAATCTGGCAACGTGACCGTCGCGGTCGCTGAGGCGCCATCCCGATGACCGACAGAGCGCCGTGTCTCATGATCCAGGGGACGAGCTCAGCCGTCGGGAAATCCGTCTTGACGGCTGCGTTTTGTCGGCTGTTTGCGCGCGCGGGGTATCGGGTCGCTCCATTCAAGTCCCAAAATATGGCACTGAACTCCGCGGTGACGGTGGATGGGGGCGAGATCGGGCGGGCGCAGGCAGCCCAGGCGGAGGCGGCGGGGATTGAGGCGACGGTGGACATGAACCCGATCCTGCTCAAGCCCGAGGCGGATCACCGGTCTCAGGTCGTTGTCCGAGGACGACCCGTCGCCAGTGTCAGCTTCCGTGAGTATCGCCGAATGAAAGGGGCCCTTGTAGGGGTTGTCGAAGAAAGCCTCGAGCGCCTGCGTCGGGCGTACGACCTCGTGATCATCGAGGGGGCCGGGAGCCCGGCGGAGATTAACCTTCGCGACGGTGAGATCGTGAATATGCGTATCGCGCGCATGGCGAATGCCCCCGTGCTACTTGTTGGCGACATCGATCGCGGGGGAGTGTTTGCGGCGTTCGTGGGGACGATGGAGCTGCTCGAGCCGGAGGACCGCACGCGCGTCGGCGGCTTCATCATCAACAAGTTCCGGGGGGACTCCTCGCTTCTGGCGCCAGGTCTGGAGGAGCTGACCGCGCGGACGGGGGTACCTGTGGTTGGCGTCGTCCCCTACATCACCGAGCCGCTCGTGCCCGCCGAGGACTCCCTCGATCTGGAGGACCTCGAGCGGCGCAGCGGGCCGCACGTGCTGGACATCGCGGTCGCGCGCTTGCCGCGGATCGCCAACTTCGACGACTTCGAGCCGCTCGCTAGGGAGCCCGGCGTCCGGGTGCGTTTCGTGCGGAGCCCTGAGGCGCTTGACGGCGCTGACCTGATCGTACTGCCGGGGAGCAAGAATACCGCTGCCGATGTCATGTGGCTGCGTCAGACGGGGCTGGCTGATGCGATTGTAGCCGCGGCGACCGGCGGGCGTCCCGTCATCGGCATCTGCGGCGGGTATCAAATGCTTGGCACTGCCGTCCACGACCCCGACCACCTCGAGTCGTCGGCGACGATGACACCGGGACTCGGCCTCCTCCCGGTCGTCACCACCTTCGCGGGGGAGAAGATGACTCTGCGGGTCCGCGGCCGTGTCACAGAGGGGCCGGGACCGTTCGCTGGCTCGGCACGAGCGGAGATCGACGCGTACGAGATTCACATGGGACGCACCGAGGTTGCCTCAACGCGGCGCCCGTTCGAGATCCTCGCGCGAGGCGGTCGCGCGGTGCACGAAGACGACGGTGCCACAAACGAGGCCGGCAACATCGTGGGGACATACCTCCACGGGCTGTTCTCGAACGATTCGCTTCGGCGGGCGCTGCTCGTGCACCTGGCCGTCCGCAGGGGGCAGCAGCCTGACCCTCGCTGGGGTGCTACCGCGACCATGGCCGAGCGCTATGACCGGTTGGCGGACATCGTCGGGGCGGCGTGTGATCTCGCGGTGATCGCAAAGCTCGTCGGGCTGGAGGGATCGAAAGGCGCCGTTGTGGCGCCTCGGGGGGATGGGCGTGAGCGATGACGTGGTGCTTCTGGTGGGGCACGGCAGCCGCGAACGACCGGGCAACGACGAGTTCCTCAGATTCTGCGATGCAGCGCGGCCGCACATCGGCCCGGAACCCGTCGAGACCTGCTTCATCGAGCTGGCGAGTCCGCTTGTCCCCGAGAGCCTCGACCGCTGCGTGGCGCTCGCCGCGCGCCGGGTCGTCGTGTTGCCTGTGATCCTCCTGGCCGCGGGGCACGTTAAGGTGGAGCTGCCGCACGAGCTGGACGAGGCGAAGGCCCGCCATCCGGGCGTCGAGTTCGTCTATGGACGGCACATCGGTCTTGACGCCCGTGTGATCGAGATTGTCAACGAGCGCCTGGCTCAGGTTGAGGCCGAGACGACATGGCCGGCGGAGGAGACCGCGGTGCTCGTCGTCGGGCGGGGCTCGAGCGATCCCGATGCGAATAGCGACCTGTTCAAGCTCTCGCGTCTCCTCTGGGAGGGTCGGCGGTATCCGTGGGTCGAGGCGTGCTTCATCGGCGTGACGAACCCGTCCTTGCTTGAGGGCTTGGCGCGCTGCGTGGCGCTCGGCGCCAAGCGGATCATCGTCCTTCCGTATTTCCTCTTCACGGGAGTCTTAATTCCGAGGATTCACCGCCTCGTCGGCGAGTTTCTCGAGAGGCGCCGCGGCGTGGAAGCTCGCGTCGCCGACTACCTCAACGGGCATCCTAAACTATTCCGAGTGCTACGCGAGCGCAAGCACGAAGCCATGCGCGGGGACGCGCGCATGAACTGTGCCCTC
>JACPZX010000094.1 GCA_016195325.1 Acidobacteriota bacterium | reverse complement strand
TTTCGCGCGCGCGTCGAGCGCGCTGATCTGTCTTGCCGCAATCCTGACGGCGGGCGCGAGCGCCCGGGCCGCCCTTCCGGATCCGGCCGCCGTGGCGGCGGTCGAGCAACCTCTCGCGACGGTCCACGCGGATCAACACGCGCTGACGACGCTCGTCATGCACGGGCAGGGGGCGGACGCCTTCTCGCAGGCCTTCGACATCGGCGACGCCCTCTTCAACAACCCCTTCAACGCGCTCGACGGCGTCGGGGCCAACGTCGGTGACGGGCAGCGCTTCACCCGCGTTCCCCGGGCGGATCTCACGGGTCCGGGCGAGTGGGCCAGTCACGTCCCCGCGCGGCCGACGGGACCGAACGCTGAAGGGTGCAACAGCTGCCACCGCCTCCCGACGAACGACGGAGGCGGCGGCGCCGAGACGAACGTGATCCGCGATCCGTTTCACACCGGAAACATTGGGTCCTTCATCCAGAGGAACACTCCCCACGTCTTCGCGTCCGGCGCGATCCAGCGCCTGGCCGAGGAGATGACCGAGGACCTGCACGGGATCCGGAAGGCGGCCGCGCGCGCAGCCTGTCAGAGCGGGCTTCCGGTGACCCTGACGCTTCGATCCAAGGGGGTCGATTTCGGGGCGATCACCGTCACGCGCACGTCGGTCAGCCCGTGCGACGTCGCGGAGGACCTCTCCGAGGTTCACGGCATCTCCGCCGATCTCGCCGTGCGTCCCTTCCAGTGGAAGGGGAATACCACGACGCTTCGCGATTTCACTCGCTCGGCCGCCAACAACGAGCTCGGCATGCAGGGCATTGAGCTCGTCGGCGCGGAGGACGGCGATGGGGACGGTGTCATCAACGAGCTAACCGTAGGTGACATCACGTCGATCGTCGTGTACATGGCCGCGCAGCCGCGCCCGACGAGCGAGGTCGAGATGGCCGAGCTGGGGCTCATCGATCCGCTGCCGAAGGCGGACGTCGAGTCCATCGGCCGCGGCGCCCGGCTGATGGGCCGCACCGGTTGCACGAGCTGCCACATGGCCCTGCTTCCGCTCGACGACGCGGTCTTCCGCGAGCCGAGCGCGAACCCGCTGTACCGCGACGCGGTCCTTCCGGCGGGGCAGGACCCGGCGGCCGAGGGGCTCCTCAAGGGCTCACCGGTGAGCTTCGACCTCACGCGCGATCAGCCGGACAACCAGATCACCGACAAGAAGGGGCGCGTGAAGTTCCGCCTGGGCTCCCTGAGGACCGATCGCGGCGGGCGCGCCATCGTGGATCTGTTCGGCGATCTGAAGCGCCACGACATGGGCCCCGGCCTCGCCGAACGGATCGACGAGACCGGCACGGGGGCGTCCGTCTTCCTGACCGAGAATCTCTGGGGTGTCGGGTCGACGCCGCCGTACATGCACGATGGGCGGGCCACGACGATCACCGAAGCGATCCTGGAACACGGGGGCGAGGGCCAGGCCGCCAGGGATGCCTTCGTCGCTCTGAGCGTCGACGAGAAGAAAGACCTGGTGCGGTTCCTGAAGAATCTCGTCCTGTTCGTCGCGGAGTAAACCGTCGGAATCTGATCGAGGCGGGGGCGTCAGCCCGGCGTCCCCGCTTCGCTCCAACCCCGAGTCGCCCTCAGGGTGGCCCTGAAGCGCAAGCCCTTCTTCTTCGAGAAGGAAGGCGGCGACACGATCCACCCGGCAACGCAGGCCTGGATCGACGCGCTCGCGGAGAGGTTCGGGTGGGATCACTGACGGCGGTCTTCGCGCCGCCTTGCCGATGAGGCGAATAGGGGGTATAATCGCCTCATAAAGTGAGGCGATTAACGCTCCAAGCGCCTCACTTCAGGAGGCGTTTGGATGGCCCCCGTGGCTCACTACGTCTGGCAGCACCCGGACTGGACCCGCCGCTGGCGGTGGGAGAGCGACCGGCTGCTCGAACCGCTCGCCCGGACACGCAAGGCCCAGGGCGACCTGCTGGGGCGGGCCTCCGGACTCGGGCTCGATCTCCGAATGGAGGCGAGGGCGGAAACACTCGTCGATGAAGCCGTCGGCACGGCCGCCATCGAGGGGGTGTCGCTCGATCCCCGGTCCGTGCGTTCATCGGTGACCCGAAGGCTGGGCCTCTCTTCGGCAGGCATGCCGGCGCCTGACCGCCACGCCGACGGCCTCGTGGAAGTGCTCATCGACGCGACGCAGAAGTACGCCGAGCCGCTGACCCCGCGGCGCCTCAAGGACTGGCAGGCGGCTCTCTTCCCGGGAGGCCGCTCCGGGCTCCGGAAGATCGTCGTGGGGGAGTGGCGCAGGACGAAGGAGCCGATGCGGGTCGTCTCCGGTCCGGTCGGCCGCGAGCGGGTGCACTACGAGGCGCCGCCCGCCGGGCACGTAGCCCGGGAGATGACCCGCTTCCTCGCCTGGTGGCGCGAAGGATCGGATCCCGAGGAGGGGCTCCTCCGAGCCGGATTGGCTCATCTCTGGTTCGTCACTGTCCACCCCTTCGAGGACGGCAACGGCCGGATCGCCCGAGCCATCACGGACATGGCCCTGGCGGAGGATGAGAAAACCGGCCTTCGCCTCTACAGCATGTCCGCGCGGATTCGAGCCGAGCGGCGCACCTACTACGACGTCCTCGAGCGGACCCAGGCCGGCGACGGCGGCATCACCGATTGGCTCGAGTGGTTCCTGCTCTGCTTGACCCGTGCGGTTCAGGCTTCCGAGACACGTCTCGATCGCGTGCTCGCGAAGTCTCGACTCTGGCAGCGGCAGGCAGGGATCGTGATCAACGAGCGTCAGCTCAAGGTCATCAACCGGCTGCTCGATGCCGGCCCGGAGGGATTCGAGGGGGGCCTCACCACGCGCAAGTACTCCGGTATGACGGGGACGAGCCGGGCCACGGCGCAGCGCGAGATCGCCGATCTCGTCGAGAAAGGCTTTCTCCGTCAGCTCGAGGGGGGCGGGAGGAGCACGAGCTACGACGTCGCCTTGTGATTTCGTCGCGCCCTCGCCATCACGGCGAACACCCCCGCCATCCCCAGATAACCAAGCGCCGCCTGCCACGCGAACCCCGGGAGGATCTCCTCCCGCACCGCCGTGGGGGTGAGCGTGTACGCGTGCATCAGCCCCGCAATCGAGAAGACGGCCGCCCCGAGGCTCCACAGCGCCGCCTGCACGAACTTCCGCTCGGTCAGGAAGACGGCGATCGCGGCGATGAACATCGCCGAGAACATGAACCCCGACTTCAGCGACAACAGACCACGCACGTAGGGGATCGACGTCGCGCCGAGGGCGTCGACGATCGCCGGAAGCCCGGTCCCCCAACCCACCTGCCCTGAAAGCTTCATCCCGAGCTGCGTCATCTCGACGAGCAGCCACCCCCACGCCGCAAGGCCCGGAAGGAGCCCCAGGACGACCGCCGGCGCGTGCTCCTTCGGCGTCGCGGTGAAGGCCTGCGAGACGATGATCATCGCGATCCAGATCAGGATCGCCATCCCGGCCTCTATCGGCACGACGCGGGCGATTGCGCCGATGAGCCCCGTGAAGGCGACGACCGTGAAGAAGGCGGCGTTGAGGACCGAGTACCCCGAGCGCGCCCCGAGGCGCTTCCACCCGGGGTGGCCGATGTAGAGGGTCGTCGGGAAGCACGAGCCGAAGGCCGAGGCGGCGATCGTCGCGACGCCGTTCACGGCGAGGCTCGATCCGCTCGGGAAAGCGTCCCCCTCCGCCTCGGCGCTCTCGAGGCTCTGGAGCGATCCGAGCACGTTGATCAGCCCCATCGGGACGATGATCGAGATGCGCCCCCACACGTCGGGGCTCGAGAGGGCCGTGAGAAGGGGGCTGAGCGAAAGGATCGGGAGGTGCACTCCGAGTGAGCCGAAGATGTCGCCGCCGAGCGCCGGCGTCCCCGGCAGGCCCATGAAGTGGAGGGACCACGCGATCGCCGTCCCCACCGTAATCGCGACGAGCCCACCCGGAAGGCCGAAGGGGAGCCTCACGCCGCCGAGGTACCGGGCGAGGAGGATCGCGAGCGGGACGAAGGCGACGAGCGGGTGCTGGAAGGTGCGGAGGACGAACTCCATCGAGATGAAGCCGACGGCGATCCCGGCGAGGGTCGCGAGGAGCGCGGCACGCGGGGTGGCCCGCCTGACGCGCGCCGCGATGAGGCCGCCGGCGGCTTCGATGACCCCGGAGAGGAAACACGCCACGAGGCCCACCTGCCAGGCGACCATCGCCGCCTGCTCGCGCGTCACGCCGGGTCGGGACGACCACTCCTGGAAGGTCGGGGCCATCACGAAGAGGACGAAGGCGAAGAGGGAGATGGTGTTGATGCCGAAGGGGAGGGCGGTGACATCGTCGCGCCCCTCCCGCGCCGCGAGGCGCCGCGCCTGCCACGCGTAGAAGAGGTTGCCGACCAGGAGACTCACGGCGGCGCCGGGGAGAATCCTCGAGACGACGAACGACGCCTCGAGGCCGCACATCGACACGCACAGGTCGAGGATCAGGAGGAACTGGATCAGGTTGTCGACCGCGAGGCCGAAGAACCCGTCCAGATCTCCCCGCACGAACCACTTCGGGGCCGCGGCCCCCGGCGTCATGCCGTCACCGGGCCGCTGGGACGTCCACCTTCAGCTCGCGGACGAGGAAGCTCCACGCGTCGGCGGCCTCCTCGATGATCTTCGCCGTCGGCTTGCCGCTTCCGTGCCCCGCCTTCGTCTCGACGCGGATCAGGATCGGCGCGTCCCCCCCCTGCGCCGCCTGGAGCGTCGCGGCGTACTTGAAGCTGTGCGCCGGCACGACGCGGTCGTCGTGATCGGCCGTGGTGACCAGGGTCGCGGGGTACTTCGTCCCGGGCTTGATGTTGTGGAGCGGGGAGTAGGCGTAGATCGCCTTGAACTGGTCCGGGTCGTCGGCGTTGCCGTAGTCCGAGGCCCAGGCCCAGCCGATGGTGAACTTGTGGAAGCGGAGCATGTCCATGACGCCGACCGCCGGGAGGGCGGCGCCGAAGAGATCCGGCCGCTGGTTCAAACACGCTCCGATCAGGAGCCCGCCGTTGCTCCCCCCCGCGATCGCCAGCTTCGGGGTCGAGGTGTACTTGTTCGCGACGAGCCATTCCCCCGCGGCGATGAAGTCGTCGAAGACGTTCTGCTTGTGGAGCTTCGTGCCGGCGAGATGCCACTCCTCGCCGTACTCGCCGCCGCCGCGGAGGTTCGCGATCGCGACGAGGCCCCCCATCTCCATCCACACGAGCTGTGACGCCGAGAAGGCGGGGGTCAGCGGGATGTCGAAGCCGCCGTAGCCGTACAGATACGTCGGGTTGCTCCCGTCGAGCCGGTACCCCTTCTTCCCGGTGATGAACATCGGGACGCGCGTGCCGTCCTTGCTGTTGTAGAAGACCTGCTGCGTCTCGTACTCGTTGGGGTCGAAATCGACGATCGGTTTCCGGTACACCGTGCTCCTGTCGGCGACGGGGTCGTACCGGTAGATCGTCGTCGGCTGCGTGTACCCCGCGAACGAGTAGAAGGTCTCGGTGTCGGACCTTCGCCCGCCGAAGCCGTTCGCCGAACCGATGCCGGGGAGGGCGACCTCGCGGACGAACTTCCCGTCGAGCGAGAAGACCTTGACCGCGGAGTGCGCGTCCTTCAGGTACGTCGCGACGAACGAGTTGTTGAGCGCGTTCACGCTGCGGAGGGTGTCCTTCGACTCGGGGACGATCTCCTTCCAGTTGTCGCGCGCGGGGTTCCGCGTGTCGATGGCGATGATGCGGCCGCGCGGCGCCTTCAGATCGGTGAGGAACCAGAAGACGGGGCCGTCGTTGTCGATGAAGTTGTACGAGGCGTCGAAGTCCACGAGGAGCTCGACGACCTTCGAGTCCTTCTCGGCGAGATCCTTGTAGAAGAACCGGTTCTTCGGGTCGGTCCCCTCGCTGACGTTGATCGCGAGGTAGCGTCCGTCGTCGGTGACCTGCCCGCCGAGCCCCCACTCCTTGTGATCCTTCCGCTCGTAGACGAGAGCGTCGGTTTCCTGAGGGTTCCCGATCCTGTGGTAGTAGAGCTTCTGGAAGTAGTTGGCGCCGACCATCTTCGTGCCGGCCGCGGGCTCGTCGTAGCGGCTGTAGAAGAACCCCTTGCCGTCGTGGGTCCACGCCGCTCCCGAGAACTTGCTCCACCTGATCAGGTCGGGGAGGTCCTCGCCCGTGTCGACGTTGCGGACCTTCCACTCCCGCCAGTCGGAGCCGGAGGTCTGGATCGAGTAGGCGGCGAGCTTCGCGTCCTCGCTGATCGAGAGGCCGTCGAGGGCCACGGTGCCGTCCGCGCTGAGCTTGTTGGGGTCGAGGAGGATCTTCGGCTCGACGGTCAGGGAGGGCTGCCAGTACCAGACGCTCTGGTTCTGCAGGCCGTCGTTCTTCGTGTGGAAGTAGCGCCCCCCCTGCTTGAAGTCGATGCCGTACCGCTCGTAGTTCCAGAGCTTCGTCAGCCGCTGCTTGATCTGCGGGCGCTCCGGGATCTGATCGAGAAAGGCGAAGGTCACCTTGTTCTCGGCCTCGACCCACGCCTTCGTCTGCGCCGAGTCGAGGTCCTCGAGACAGCGGTAGGGATCGGCGACCTTCGTCCCGTGGTAGTCGTCGATCTGGGAGATCTTCGGAGCGTCGGGATAGGCGGGATGCTCCTCCGCCGCGCCACGCGGGCTCGCCGGGGCCACGAGCGCGAGAAGGACGGCGGCGGCGAAGATGCGCAGGGGTCTTCTGGCGGGGGTCATCGGCTCCTCCTGAGGCTTCGTGGGCGATGCGGGTCGATTCGGCAGGGAGACTACCGCGATCCCCCCCGCCCCATCAAGGCGCTGCCTTGGTAGAATGCGGCGCCCGCGCGGGCAGGGGGAGGGGTTCTCGTGGCGTCTCGAAGGCTGATCCTCGTGCCCCTGGCGCTCGCCGTCCTGTTCGGCCTCGTGAACCTCTGGACCGAGAGCGAGACGAGCGTCGGGATCGACTACTTCCAGTACTGGGCTGCCGGCCGGATCGTCCGCGAGGGGCTCGTCCCGGATCTTTACGCCGCAGGCGCCGGCCCGCGCATGGCCGCGATCTTCAACGCGCGCGCGGAGGCGTCCGGCCAGCCGCGCCTCAAGGCGGCCGCCGACTTCCGCAAGGAGGAGATCCAGATCGCCTCCACCCCCTTCCTCTACGCGCTCGTGACGCTCCCGAGCGGGGGCGATTTCGAGGCCGACTTCCGCCGCCACCGGGTGATCCTCCTCGCGTGCACGCTCCCCTCGCTCCTCCTTCTCGCGGCGTCGCTCGGCTACTCCGCCGAGGGGGCCCTGGCGTTCCTCGCCTTCGTCGTGTGGGCGTTCACCCCGCTCAGGAACGATCTCTTCGACGGAAACGTGAACGGGATCCAGCTCGCCCTTCTCACTCTCTACCTCTTCCTCCAACGGAGGGCCGGAAGCGTCGCCGTCAGCCTCGCCGCGGGCGCCGTTCTCGGCCTCGCGGTCGCCTTCAAGCCCAACCTGGCCTTCGTCCCGGTCGCCCTCGCCATCCTCTGGATTGCGAACGGGAGGTACGGCCACCTTCTCGTCCGCGCCGCGGGGGCGGCCGGGGGAGTCGTGGTCGCGGTGCTCGCCTCGGCGCTCCTCTTCGGGACGCCTTCGCCGTGGATCGCCTGGCTCCGCACGCTCAGCCAGCTGGAGAGGCGCTTCGACCTCGGCGTGTCCTGGGGGAACTTCGGGGGAGCGCGGCTGCTGAAGGAGGCCTTCGGCGTGGACGCGTCGCCGATCCTCTTCGCCGGTGTCCTCGCGATCCTCGCCCTGGCCGTCTGGATGGGAAGGGAGCGGCGTCCGGCCGGGAAGGGCGGGTTCGACGCGGAGTTCCTGATGGTCGGGGTCGGACCTCTCGTGCCGATCCTCGCGTCGGGGCTCGCCTGGCCGCACTACCTCGTGCTGGCGCTCCCCCTGGGCCTCTACCTCCTGAGGCCGAGGGAGCGCCCGGCGTGGTACCCGTGGGCGATCTTCGCAGCTCTCTTCGGCATCAGCTCCGAGCCCGCTCTTCGCGCCGTCCACCTCGACAACGACTACGCCGTCGCTCTGGGACTGGCCGGCGGGTCGTTCCTGCTCTTCGTCCTGGCCTGCCGCGAGGCGATGGCTCACCGGGAGGAGGGCGCGCCGTGATCCGGGGGCGGAAGATCGTCGTTGTCCTCCCGGCCTACAACGCCGAGCGGACGCTCCTCGCGACGTACGAGGGGATCCCGCGCGACATCGTCGATGAGGTCCTCCTCACCGACGACGGGAGCCGCGACGGCACGGTGAAGCTGGCGAAGAACCTCGGCATCCGCACCTTCGTCCACGCCCGGAACCGCGGGTACGGTGCCAACCAGAAGACCTGCTACCAGGAGGCGCTCCGGAGCGGGGCCGACGTCGTCGTCATGCTCCACCCCGACTACCAGTACGACCCGCGATTGATCCGGGCGATGGCCTCGATGCTCGCCGAGGAGATCTACGACGTCGTCATCGGCTCGCGCATCCTCGGCGGCGGGGCGCTCAAGGGGGGGATGCCGCGCTACAAGTACCTGTCGAACCGCGTCCTGACGCTCGTCCAGAACATGGTCACGGGGGCGAAGCTCTCCGAGTACCACACCGGCTACCGCGCCTTCACCCGGGAGGTGCTGCTGAGGCTTCCCCTTCTCGAGAACTCGGACGACTTCGTCTTCGACAACCAGATGCTCGCGCAGGCGATCCGCTTCGGCTTCCGCGTCGGCGAGCTTTCCTGTCCGACGTCGTACCACGACGCCTCGTCGTCGATCGGCTTCGCCCGCGCGATCGCGTACGGCCTCGGGTGCCTGAGGACGAGCGGGCAGCATCTCCTGGCGCGGCTCGGTTGGGCGCAGCCGGCGATCTTCGATCCTGAGGGGCGAAAGCTCGATCCCTGAGGGCTCTGGTATATTGGCGCTCCGAATCCGGGCGCGCCCCGGAGGCGTAGTCCCCTGAGAGGCCGGCAGCCAGGACAAATGTCACCCGAGTCCACAGAGAC
>JACPZX010000093.1 GCA_016195325.1 Acidobacteriota bacterium | reverse complement strand
GGCCTCGCGCCGGCGCGCCGCGCGACGCGCCGGGATCTCCTCCCGCAGCTGTCGGGCGCGTCGCGGACGGTCTCCTCGCACACCCGATCGCACTCGCTTCTCGCGGTGGGGCAGATCGCCCTCTCGCTCGTGCTCCTCGTGACCGCCGGGCTGTTCCTGCGCAGCGTCCACAAGGCGCAGGGCGTCGATCCCGGATTCGATCCGGATCACGTCGTCGCCTTCGCGATCGATCCGGGGCTCCAGGGATACTCCGATCCGCGCGGCCTCGACCTCTACGATCGCCTCCTCGACCGCGTCCGCGCGACGCCGGGGGTGATCTCCGCGTCCGTCGCGACGTACGTCCCGCTCGGGCACGCGTGGGAGGGAAACGGCGTGATCGTGGAGGGGAGCGAGCCCGCGAGCGAGGATCTCGCGCCCACGATCGGCGCCAACTCCGTCGGCCCCGGCTTCTTCTCGACGCTGAGGATGCCGCTGCTCCGCGGGCGCGAGTTCACGCGCGCCGACGACCTCAAGGCCCCGGGCGTCGCCGTCGTGAACGAGACGATGGCGCGGAGGTTCTGGCCCGGCGCCGAGGCGGTCGGCCGCCGCATCAAGGTGGGGAGTGCGCGGAGCGCGTGGCTCGAGGTCGTGGGCGTCGCCGCCGACAGCAAGTACATGAAGCTCGCGGAGACGAGCCAGTCGATGGTGTACCTCCCGTTCGCGCAGTCCTACGAGTCGCAGGCCCACGTTCTCGTGCGGACCGCCGGCGATCCGATGGCCGCGGCGGCGGAGTTCCGCCGCGAGGTCGTCTCGCTCGACCGGGCGCTTCCCGTCTTCAACGTGGCGACCCTCGTCTCCCTCGCGGTGGACGAGGAGGAAAGGCGCTTCACGGCCACGCTCCTCGCCGCCTTCGGCGGCCTGGGGCTCGTGCTGGCCGCGGTGGGGCTGTACGGCCTGGTCGCAAGCCTCGTCGCCTCCCGCACCCGCGAGATCGGCGTGCGCATCGCCCTGGGCGCGGCGCCGGCGGCGATCCTCCGCCTCTTCCTCGCGCAGGGGGCGCGGCTGGTCGCGGCGGGCGTGGGCCTCGGCACGCTGCTCGCGCTCGGCGCGACGCGCCTCCTGCAGGAGAGCCTCTTCGGCGTCACCCCCACCGATGGCCTCACGTTCGCCCTGGTGGCCACGGTTCTCGCCGCCGCGGGCCTCGCCGCCGCGTGGATCCCGGCGCTCCGCGCATCTCGTGTGGACCCCGTCGTCGTGCTCCGGCGCGATTAGGAGGCATCGTGGGCGCGCTGATCCAGGACGTCCGCTACGCGGTCCGCGGCCTCGTGCGCTCGCCCGGCTTCGCCCTCATCGCAATCCTCACGCTCGCGCTCGGCATCGGGGCCAACACGGCCATCTTCAGTGTCGTGAACGCCGTCCTCCTCCATCCGCTGCCGTACCCGGAGCCGGATCGCCTCGTCCGCGTCTTCCAGAACGAGACGAAATCGCGCGCGCCGAGATCCTCCGTCTCCGCCCACAACTTCACCGATTGGGCCGAGAGGACCCGGAGCTTCGACGGGATGGCGGCGTACAGGTATGGGACGGCCGTCCTGACCGGAGGCGACGATCCCGTCAGCCTTCCCTCGGTCGCCGTGACCGCCGGGTTCTTCAAGGTCTCGGGCATCGCCCCCCTCCTTGGGCGGTCGTTTCTCCCCGAGGACGATCGTTCCGGAGCCCCGGGCGTCGCGCTCCTGAGCCACGGCCTATGGCAGCGCCGTTTCGCCGCCGATCCGTCAATCGTCGGGCGCCAGCTCGTGCTCGATGGGGCGCCGGTCACGGTGGTCGGCGTCATGCCCGAGGGGTTCACCCTTCCCGGGGGCGGTGTGCAGCTCTGGACGCCTCTCGCCCTCGATCTCTCGAAGGAGCGGCGCGATCACGGCTACCTGAGCGTCATAGGCCGCCTCGGGCGCGGCCTCGAGACCGCGGGTGCGATCGCCGAGATGAGCGGGGTCGCGGCCCGACTCGAGAGGGAGCATCCGGCGGAGAACGCGGGCGTCGGGGCGACGATCGTTCCGCTCCAGGAACTGATCGTCGGCAACTTCCGGCCCGCCCTCCTGATGCTCTTCGGCGCCGTGGGGCTGGTGCTGTTGATCACGTGCGCAAACGTCGCAAGCCTTCTCCTGGCCCGCGCGGCGGGGAGGAGGCGCGAGGTCGCGATCCGCGTCGCCCTCGGTGCCGGGCGGCTCCGGCTCGTCCGCCAATTCCTCACGGAGAGCCTTCTCCTCTCGCTTCTCGGAGGCGGCCTGAGCCTGGTCCTCGCCTTCTGGGCCGCCGACTTCGTCAGAACCGTCAACCCGGGCGGCCTCCCGCGCGCGAGCGAGATCGGCGTGAACGGATCGGTCTTCGCCTTCATGCTCGCCGTCTCCCTCCTCACCGGCTGGATCTTCGGGCTCGTCCCCGCCCTCCACGCATCCTCGCTCGACGTCGGCGAGTCCCTCAAGCAGAACGCGCGCACCGGGGGCACGTCCCGGCGCGCCGCGGCATCCCGGAGCGCGCTCGTCGTCGCCGAGGTGGCGCTCGCGGTCGTCCTTTTCATCAGCGCCGGGCTCCTCACGAAATCCCTCCTGCGACTTCAGCAGGTCGAGCCCGGGTTCGATCCCGCGAGCGTCCTGACCGCGCAGGTCTCGCTGCCGGCCCTTCGCTACGGCGACGACGCGAAGCGCACGGCGTTCGTGAAGGAAGCGCTCCGGCGCCTCAAGGCGCTGCCCGGCGTCCGGGCCGCGGGCGCCACTTCCGAGATACCGGTGGGCGACTCGACGACGACCGCCTCCTTCAAGCTCGACGCCGGGGAGACGCTTCCCGGCGACGCGCTCGAAGCCGACCTCCGTTTCGTCACGCCGGGGTACTTCCAGGCGATGAGCATTCCGCTCCTGCGGGGGCGCTCCTTCTCGGACGAGGATCCCGCCCCCGGGCGCGGCGCCGTCGTGATCAACGAGAGGATGGCGCGGTGGCTGTGGCCGCAGGGGGACGCGCTGGGGGAGAGGATCCTCGACCTCGCGCCGGACGACCAGCCGCTCGAGATCGTCGGCGTCGTCGGAGACGTGAGGCACGGCGGGCTGGACCAGGAGGCGCCTGCGGAGATGTACCTCCCGTACGGTGCGCAGGCGACCCCGACGCTCTTTCTCGCCGTGGGGACCTCGGGGGATCCCGCGGGGCTCGCCGCGGCCCTGAGATCCGCGGTGAGGGAGGTGGACCACGATCTCCCGGTGCGCAACGTCGCGACGATGGAGCAGCGTCTCAGCGGCTCTCTCGCGCCCCGGCGCTTTAACGCCGTGCTTCTCTCGATCTTCTCCGTGGTCGCCCTCGTCCTCTCGCTGATCGGCGTCTACGGCGTCGTCTCGTACTCCGTCGCGCAGCGGACCCGGGAGATCGGGATCCGCCTCGCTCTAGGCGCCCGCGGCGCGGACGTCGTCCGGTTGATCGGGGGCGAAGGATTGAGGCTCGCCCTGGCGGGGGCGGCCCTCGGCCTCGTCGCGGCCTTCGGGCTGTCGCGCCTCATGACGAGCCTCCTGTTCGGGGTGAGCCCGTCCGATCCGCTCACGTTTGCGGGGGCGGCGCTGATCTTTACAGCGACCGCGCTGGTGGCGGCCTGGGTTCCCTCGCGGCGGGTCCTGAGGGTCGATCCGATCATCACGCTGCGGAGCGAGTAGGAGGATTCGTGGGCGTCTTCATGCAGGATCTCAGGTACGCCGCCCGGCAGCTCTCGAGGAGTCCCGGCTTCACCACCGTAGCCGTCCTCTCGCTCGCCCTCGGCATCGGCGCGAACACGGCGATCTTCTCCCTCGTGAACGCGGTCTTCCTCAAGTCCCTTCCCGTCGAGGAGCCGGCCCGGGTCGTCAACGTCTACACGACGGACGTCAAGAACGCCGGCGGCGCCCTGAACCTTCTGCCGATCTCGTACCCGAACTTCGAGGACTACCGCGACGGCGCGACCTCGTTCACGTCCCTCGCGGCGACGATGGCGGCGGGGGTCAACGTCGCGTCGGGGACGGGAGACCCCGAGCAGGTCTTCGGCCTCCTCGTCAGCAGCAACTACTTCGACATGCTCGGCGTGAAGATCCGGCAGGGGCGGGGGATCCTCCCGGAGGAGGACACGAAGCCGCGGGGGCGCGCCGTCGTCGTGCTCACCGATCGCTACTTCAAGCGCCGTTTCGCGGGCGATCCCGCACTCGTCGGCTCGCAGATTCGCCTCAACGGGAGGCAGTTCACCGTCGTCGGCGTCACGCCGCCGGGGTTCAACGGCACGGGGGCGCTGGGCGGGCCGTCCCTCTTCGTGCCGATCATGATGCAGGCCGACTTCATCCCGGGGGATGGGAGAATCCTGCTGCGCCGCGGCCTCATCTCGAACGTCCTCGGCCGGCTGAAGCCGGAGGTGACGCTCGTCGCCGCCGAGGCGGAGATGAGGACGATCGCCGCGCGCCTCGAGAGGGAGTACCCCGACGCCAACACAGGGCGGAGCGTGCGCCTCGTCTCGCTTCCGGAATCCGCGATCAATCCGAACCAGCGCGGCCTCTTCCTGAGATCGGGCGGCCTCCTGATGACCGTGGTGGCGCTCGTCCTCCTGATCGCCTGCGCCAACATCGCGAACCTCCTCCTCGGACGCGCGACGGAGCGGCGGAAGGAGATCGCGATCCGTCTCTCCCTCGGCGCCGGGCGCGCGCGGATCGTGAGCCAGCTCCTGACCGAGAGCCTCCTCCTCGCGCTCGCGGGAGGGGCGGTCGGCCTCGGCGTCGCCCAGTGGGGACGCGACCTCCTCCTCGCATTCCGTCCCCCCTTCATCAACCCCGAGGACCTCCCGCTGACCCTCGATCTCCGCGTCCTCCTCTTCACGCTCGCCGTCGCCCTCGCGACGGGGTTCCTCTTCGGGCTCGCCCCGGCGCTCCGCGCCTCGAACCCCTCCATCGCCGCGCACCTCAACGAGCGGAGCAGCCTCGAGGGGGGGCACCGCCGCCTCTTCGGCGCGCGCGGCCTCCTCGTGATGGCCCAGGTGGCCCTCTCGCTCGTCGCCCTGGTCGGCTCGGGGCTGTTCCTCCGGAGCCTCGGACGGGCGCAGACGATCGATCTCGGGTTCGACTCCGACCACACGAGCGTCCTCTCCTTCGACGTCGCCGCCGAGGGGTACGACCAGCCCCGCGGCGAGCAGTTCCAGCGGGCGGTGCTCGAGAAGGTCTCCCACCTCCCCGGCGTCGCCGCCGCGACGCTCGGCTCGAACGCGCCGCTCGCCGGCGGCACGATGCGCAGCATCTACCCCGAGGGGCTGGAGTCCTCTCCCGACCGGAACGGCATCCTCGTCCTCATCGACAACGTCGCCCCGGGCTACTTCGAGACGCTGCGAATCCCGATCCTGAAGGGGAGGGACTTCACCGACCAGGATCGGATGGGGGTCCCGCACGTCGTGGTCATCAACGAGGCGATGGCCGATCGCTTCTGGCCCGGAGTCGATCCGATCGGCCGGCGGTTCAGGTTCTACCACGAGAACGACCCGTACGAGATCGTCGGCGTCGCGAAGACGATCAAGTACATCGCCGCCGGGGAGGATCCCCGCCCGTATCTCTACCTGCCGATGCGGCAGGTCTACACGGGCGTTTCGACCGTCTTCGTCCGGGCGGAGGGCGACCCCGCGGCGGCCCTCGGCGTCGCGCGCAAGGCGGTGCAGGAGATGGATCAGAACCTCCCGATCGTCGGCGCCGCAACCGTGCGCGAACTCGTCGACCAGGGGTTCTGGGCCGCGCGGATGGGCGCCGGGCTTCTCGCCATCTTCGGCGGCCTCGCGGTCGTCCTCGCCGCCATCGGCATCTACGGGGTGATGAGCTTCACCGTGAACCAGAGGACGCGCGAGATCGGCATCCGGATGGCGATGGGGGCCGATCCCGGGAACGTCGTCCGGCTGATTCTCAGGCAGGGGATGCTCCCGGTCCTGACGGGGGTGGGGGTGGGGCTCGCCGCCGCCTTCACGATCGCCCGCCTCGTGGCGGATCTCCTCTTCGGCGTCAGCGCCGCAGACCCCGTCACGTACGTCGTGGTCCCTGTCCTTCTCGCGCTCGTCGCGCTGCTGGCCACCTGGCTTCCGGCGCGGCGGGCCGCCGCCGTAGATCCGCTCGTCGCGCTCAGGTACGATTGAGCGCGCCCCAATCCAGGAGACCAGCCCACCGATGATCTCTCTTCGCAACGTCGAGAAGTGCTACGAGCACGGGGTGACGAAGACCTTCGTGCTCCGCCGCGTGAACATCGAGGTGAAGGAGGGGGAGTTCGTCTCCGTGATGGGGCCGTCGGGGGCGGGGAAGTCGACGCTCCTCCACATCCTGGGGATGCACGACGCCGCCTGGACGGGGGACTACTTCTTCCAGGACCTCCCCGTCCACAAGATGGGGCGCAAGGAGCGCGCCGAGCTGAACAAGAAGTTCATGGGGTTCGTGTTCCAGAGCTACCACCTCCTCGACAACCTCACCGTCTACGAGAACCTCGACATCCCCCTGTCGTACCGCAACATGAAGAAGGCCGAGCGCGACAGCAAGGTCTGCGACGTCCTCGACCGCTTCGGCATCGTGGGGAAGAAGGACCTGTTCCCGACGCAGCTCTCGGGGGGGCAGCAGCAGGTGGTGGGTGTGGCGCGCGCCGTCATCGCCGACCCGAAGATCATCTTCGCCGACGAGCCCACGGGAAACCTGCACTCGGACCAGGCCGACGAGATCATGCAGCTCTTCAAGGGGCTCAACGAGAAGGGGACCACGATCGTGCAGGTCACCCACTCCGAGCGCAACGCCTCGTACGGGAACCGGGTCATCAAGCTCAAGGACGGGTGGGTCGCCGATGAGTAGAGCCGCCGCGTGAGATCCTCCGCGAGCAGCGCCCCGCGCCTCCTCGTCGCCGACGACCAGCCGGACGTCCTCGAATCGCTCCGCCTCCTTCTTAAGGGGGAGGGGCTCCAGAGCGAGACGGTCTCCTCCCCTGCCGCGATCCTCGCCGCCCTCGAGGAGCGCGAGTTCGACGTCCTGCTGATGGACCTGAACTACGCCCGCGACACGACGTCGGGGCGCGAGGGGCTCGACCTCCTCTCGCGCATCCAGTCGATCGACGCGACGCTCCCGGTCGTCGTCATGACCGCGTGGGGGAGCGTGGACGTGGCGGTCGAGGCGATGCGCCGGGGGGCGCGCGATTTCGTCCAGAAGCCGTGGGAGAACGCGCGGCTCACGAGCATCCTCAACACGCAGATCGAGCTGGGCCGGGCGCTGAGGCGCGGGCAGCGCCTCGAGGAGGAGAACCGCGCCCTGCGCGACGGCCACCGCCTCGACCTCATCGCGCGGAGCGCGGCGATGCAGCCCGTCGTCCAGATGATCGAGAGGGTGGGCCCGAGCGACGCGAACGTCCTCATCACGGGCGAGAACGGGACCGGGAAGGGGGTCGTCTCCCAGGCGCTCCACGCGGTGTCGCTCCGGGCGGGAAAACCGATGGTGACCGTGAACGCAGGAGGCCTCTCCGAGGGGGTCTTCGAGAGCGAGCTCTTCGGCCACGTGAAGGGGGCCTTCACGGACGCGAAGGCGGATCGCGTCGGGCGCTTCGAGCTGGCCGACGGCGGCACCCTCTTCCTCGACGAGATCGCGAACGTCCCGCTGGCGCAGCAGACCAAGCTGCTGCGCGTTCTCGAGACGGGTGAGCTCGAGCGGGTCGGCTCGTCGCGCACGCACCGCGTCAACGTGCGGCTCATCTCCGCCACCAACTCGGATCTGGGGGAGGAGGTCGCCTCCGGCCGCTTCCGGCAGGATCTCCTCTTCCGCCTCAACACGATCGAGATCCGGCTTCCGCCCCTGAGGAGCCGCCGCGAGGACATCCCGCTCCTCGCGACGCACTTCCTCACCCAGCACGCGCAGCACTACCGGAAGACGCTCACCGCGTTCGAGCCGCCCGCGCTCCAGGCGCTTCTCGAGCACGCGTGGCCCGGGAACATCCGCGAGCTGGATCACGCCGTGGAGCGCGCGGTCCTGATGGCGCGCGGCGACACCGTGAAGATCGCCGACCTCGCGCTCCGCGCCGGGAAGGAGTCGGCGACGCGCCTCGAGGAGATGAGCCTCGAGGACGTCGAGGCCTTCCTGATCAAGAAGGCCCTGGCGCGCTACGATGGGAACGTGTCACAGGCCGCCAAGACCCTCGGACTGAGCCGCAGCGCCCTCTACCGCCGCCTCCAGCGCTACGGGCTATGACCCCCGGCTCCGCGCCGGCCCGCTCGAAGCTCACCCACGATCGGCATCTCCTCTACCTCGCCCTCTCCGCCGGCCTTCCCGGCTCGTTCATCGCCCTGGTCATGCTCTGGTTCGGCGATCACACTCCAAAGGTCCAGTGGACTCTCACGACGCTCATCGTCTCTCTCTGGCTCGGCTTCGCCTTCTCGGTGCGAAGGAACGCCGTGCTCCCGCTCCAGACCCTCTCGAACCTGATCGCGGCCCTGCGCGAGGGGGACTTCTCGATCCGCGCGCGCGGCGGGCGGCGCGACGACCCCCTGGGCGAGGCGATGACCGAGGTGAACGCCCTCAGCGAGATGCTCAGGGAGCAGCGGCTCGGGTCGATCGAGGCCACCGCCTTCCTCAGCAAGGTGATGGGGGAGATCGACGTCGCCATCTTCGCCTTCGACGGCGAGAGGAAGCTGCGGCTCGTCAACGGCGTCGGCGAGCGCCTTCTCGGGCGCTCGGCCGAGAGGCTCATCGGCCGCGACGCCGACGAGCTCGGCCTCGACTCGTGCCTCGAGGGGGAGACGCCGCGCCTTCTCAGCTTCGCCTTCCCCGGCGGGGCGGGAAGATGGGAGCTCCGCGCGAGCACCTTCCGTGAGCGCGGCCTCCCGCACCAGCTCGTCGTCCTCTCCGACCTCAGCCGCGCGCTGCGGGCCGAGGAGCGCCAGGCGTGGCAGCGCCTCATCCGCGTCATCGGCCACGAGCTGAACAACTCCCTCGCGCCGATCCGCTCCCTCGCGGGCAGCCTCGAGAGCCTCGTCGCGCGCGCCGCGAAGGACCACGAGTCCGACGAGGACATGCGGAGGGGGCTCGCCATCATCGGCGCCCGCGCCGACTCGCTCGCCCGCTTCATGGACGCCTACGCCCGACTTGCGAAGCTCCCGCCGCCGTTGCTCCAGGCCACCGAGATCGGCGGCCTCGTGCGCCGCGTCGTCGCCCTCGAGACGCGCCTCGCGATCGATCTCGCCCCCGGGCCGGTGCTGCCGATCCAGGCCGACCCCGATCAGCTCGAGCAGCTCCTCATCAACCTCTTCAAGAACGCCGTCGAGGCGGCCCTTGAGACCGGGGGAGGGGTGCGCGCGGGGTGGACGAAGCTCCCGGCTCCCCGCGACGGCGCGAGCCCCCCCTTCCTCGAGATCTGGATCGACGACGACGGCCCCGGCCTCTCGAACACCGCAAACCTCTTCGTCCCCTTCTTCACGACGAAGCCGGGGGGCTCGGGGATCGGCCTCGTCCTGTGCCGCCAGATCGCCGAGGCGCACGGGGGGTCGATCGTGCTCGAGAACCGGCGCGGCGCGGGAGGGTGCACGGCGAGGCTGAGGCTCCGGGTGTAGGGATCAGGCGGCGAAACGAATGACTTCGAGCTCGGCGGCGCCGTCCACGCCATCCAGGATTTCTTCCACTCGACGGAAGACCTCGTCCTCGATCACGTATGCCGCGCAGTTGGGGCACTGCAGCACCGGCAGGCTCTTCAGGATGACAATCGTCCGATCCGAAACCTTGAAGGGCAGGTCTGTATCGACCGGCTTGAGTTCAGCTCCGCAAACACCGCACTTCATCGCGTCGTTCTTCTGGTCCGAAGATCCGGCATCCATTCCTCCGGGTCGGGTCGATAGGCCGTGACGACGCGGACATTATGCCCCAAGACGTCCGTCCCGAAAAGCACGTGAAATGCGCCGCGGCTCTCTTGTGCGAAAACCAGGTAGCTCGGGAGGTACTTGTCCCGAGGATACGCTTCGATTACCTCGAACGTGTCCACCGCGTCGAGTATCGATTGCCGAGGAATGGCTCGGCGGTCGAGGCGCATGTTGACGTGATAGGTCCAGAAAATGCTTCTGGCGCGGACGCACTCCTGAATGAACGCTTGCGGGTCAACGGGTGTCAGGGGCTGCGGTGCCAATGGAGTCCTCTTGCCTCGCCGAATCGATCGCGACTGGCTGTGCCTCAATCGTTCCGGGCGATTCAGCCGCTCAAGATAGAGTGTTCTGGCGATCGCGTCGAGAGCCATGCGCCCCGCACTTTCCCGGGAAGCGCTGGCGAGTCGTCGGGCGCGTCTTCACGCCGAGATTGCGGGGTGTAAACTGTGCGAATGTCTGTTGAGGCCGTCATCTCCTCCGACATCCGCCGCCTCCTCGCCGCGGCTCTCGCCTGCGCGGCGATATTGCTGCCGGCGGGCGCGGACGTCGCCGCCGACGGACTCTCCTCTTCCGCGCGCAAGTGCGAGTCCTTGAAGAAATCGGCTGTGGCGAGGTCGACCTCCGCGATCCTCGAGTGCTACGCCGCCGCCGACGGCGCGGGGCGCCTTCTCGATCCCGCCTGTCAGGACGCGGCCCGGGCCGCACTCGCGCGGACCCTCGCGGCGCTCGATTCCGCCGGAGGGTGCGCGATGGAAGGGGACTACTCGAGCCGAGCCCGGAAGATCCAGAGCCTCGTCGGCACGCTGGAGTTCGAGCTGGGGATCCCCGACGGCTCGACGGTGCCGTGTCGCGCCGCGAAGTGGAAGGCCACCGCCGCGGCCGCCCGCTCGGCCGTCGACTGCTACGCGGCGGCCGACGCGAAGGGCCTTCCAGTCGACCCGACCTGCCTCGAGAAGGGGATGAAGCCGCTCGCCTCCGCCTTCACGGCCGCGGAGCAGAAGCCGGGCTGCGAGCAGCCCGTGAGCCCCGACGACGTCACGGCCGCGATCGGCGATTTCGGAAAGACCCTGCAGCAGGGCGCGGACGTCGTCGCGCCGGGGGAGTAGCGTGACGCGATCGACCCAGAGGCTCGCGGGAGCCGCGCTCATTTTCACCGGGATGAGCCTCGCGGCAGCCGCCGAGCCCGCCCCTCCCGCCCGCGCGTCGGTGCGCTTCGTGAGCCCCGCCGGAAGCGACGTCGTCTACGGCGAGACGACGCTCCGCGTCGCCATCGTTCCCCCCGCCGGCACGCGCGTCGTCGGCGTTGAGTTCCTCGTCGACGACAAGAGAGTGGGCATCGCGGCGCACTCACCCTTCGAGATCACGTGGGATGCGGGAACGACGCTCGCCTCGCACGTCCTCCGCGCCGTCGCCTCATTCAGCGACGGGACGTCGCAGGAGGACGCCGTCACCACCCGGAAGATCGTCTTCATCGAGCACGCGCTCGTGCAGGGGACGGCGATCGATCGCGTCGAGCTCCTCGTCGCCGTCACCGACGGGAAGGGGACTCCCGTGCGCGGCCTGACGAAGGAGAGGTTCGTCGTCCGGGACGGCGGCGACGTCGTCACGCCGAACAGGTTCGAGTCGGTCGGCGACGGGGGCGTGCCGCTCTCGGTCGCGATCCTCGTCGATCGCAGCGGCAGCATGCAGTTCAAGATGCTCGAGTGGGCCGACGCGTGCGTCGCCTTCCTCTCGGTCCTGAGGCCGACCGATCAGCTGAGGGTCGCCGCCTTCGCGAGCAGCATGGCCGTCCTCCAGGACTTCACTCATGATCAGGCGGCGCTCACCGCCTCGCTTGTCGGCATCGGCCCCGGGCAGGGGAACACGCGCCTCTTCCGCGCGATCTTCGAGACGGTGCGCGATCTTCGCGATCTGCCCGGGAGGAAGGCTCTCATCGTTCTGACGGACGGGCTGGACTCGGAGGCGAGCCTTGCCGGCGGCCCCGGCTCCTCGCGATCGAGCCCCCTGACGGACGAGACGATCCGGATGGCCGTCCGCTCCGGCGTGACGATCATCTCGGTCCTCCCTCCGCCGCAGAACTGGCCCGTCATCCACGACCTCTCGGTCCAGACCGGGGGGTTCTCGCTCTCTCCCACGAAGGACCTCCCCGGCGTGATGCGCGCTCTCGGCGAAGGGCTCCTCGCGTCGTACGTCGTCGGCTACGACGTCGAGCGCCGCGGCGACGTCAACCGCAGGCGCGCGATCCGCGTCACCGCGACGGGCGACGCCGGCGAGAGCCTCGACGTCCGCACCGCCGTCGCCGCGTACGCGAGCGTCGACTCCCTCACGTTTCTCAAGGACGACATCGCGTTCGGCAACCCGTCGCAGCGTCTGCGCGCCATGCGCGAGATCGCGAGGCTCGGCTCCCCCGACGCGCTCCCGGTCATCCGCAAGTCCCTCTCGGATCTCGAGCCCGCCGTCCGCGGCGCCGCCCTCTCCGCACTGGCCGAGATGGGCGCCGCCGAGTCAATCCCCGAGATCGCGAAGCGACTCCAGGACGCCGACCCGGTCGTTGTCGCCGCGGCGGCGGACGCGCTGGCGCGCTTCGGCGCGCGCGCGATCCCCTATCTGAAGGACGCCGCGCGCGCCGGCCGCCCGACGCGCCCCGCGGCCCTCCGCGCCCTCGGCGGCACCGGCGATCCGAACGTGATGCCCGATCTTCTCGACGCCCTTCGCTCGGGGGGGTGCGAGGACAAGGGGGCGGCCGTCGAGGGGATCCGCTCGTTGGCCGTCTTTCAGGGGGACGCCTGGCTTCCGCGCGATCCTCCCGCGGAGTCCCAAGCCGCCCGCGTCATGGAACTGCTCGTCGGCGCCGCCTCTGGCTCGTGCCCCCCCGCCGCCGAGTGGGCCGCCGTCGTCCTCGGCCGCGTCGCCCACCCCGCCGCGCTCCCCGTTCTCGTCGAGACCGAGCGCGCGACTCCCGATTCGCCCCGCCTC
>JACPZX010000092.1 GCA_016195325.1 Acidobacteriota bacterium | reverse complement strand
GCCCTCAAGGGGCCGTCGCGCAGGAAGGAGGCCGACTCCAAGACCTGAATCGGGACCAGCGTCGCTTCGCTCCGATCACGATGCCGATCCCGGTGATCACGATGGACCGATCTCAGTGATCACGATGACCGAAATGCGCACAGGGGATCATCCTGGGCTGAAAGACGATCGAGCGCCTCCCGGAGCTTCTCGTAGTCTAAACCTGTGAGCGAGCAGAGACTCGCCTGGTCTCCCTTCCGGCGTTCGCTCCAGCGCCCCGCCAGAAGAGCGCGTCGAACAACTTGATCAACTGGAGGGCGGGCCCATGCGGGCGTGTGCAGCTCCTGCTTGTTCGCCAAAGTCCGGCGAAGCGGGATCAGGCTTGTCCTGGCGAGTCGGCCCGCTTCGTCAGCCGCCCTCTCCTCCATCCCGGCGGCGCGCAAGACTACCGCCGCCTCAGTGGAGTCGATGGGTGGAAGCTCGATGTCCTCTGAGGGTCCACCAATCACCGACGTTACGATGTGGTGCGGAGACCCAGAGGGGATTTCGCGAGCCATCTCCTCGCGGAGGGGCACCAGCACCAGGGGGTGCGGCTGCGTGATCAGCGTTCTCCAGGCGGCGAGGTCTTCAACAATCGCGACACGTGGGAGAACAAATGACGAACCGGAGGTCGGATCTCCGTGAACAGCGGCAGCGATGAAGGCGAGAACCTCCTCCCGACTTCCCCCTTGGATGGTCGTAACCTGGGGAGCCCCTCCGAGGCGGGATCGAAGCTTCGCCACGGCGTCCGCACGACCAGCCAGAATGAGCTCTGGGCTGAGGGCCGGAGTCGTGGACCTAGACCACGTTTCCCACCAGTACTCGGCAGATTGCATTCCGTGCGGGTGCAGGCCGAGATGCTCAGAAATCCAAGCGTGCGTGACTGGCGCCTGCTCAAGCCAAGCCTCGATGTCATCGACACCGAAGGCTCGCACCGCCTTCCATCGGCTCTCGCCGGCTCGCCTGGCGGCCCACTCCGCCCGCTTTGTCCAGGGCCGAAGCGAGACAGCAACGTAGGTACACTTGCTCGTCGCCGTTCCGTCCGGAGTGTGGATTCGCTTCTCATAGTCCCCATCGGCCTTCGACCCAGGTTCTCTGTCGACGGACACTTCCCACAGGGACAGCCCTTCAGGGAGGAACGGAGTTGCCTGGGTGGCCCGAACTGTCCCATCCCAGCCGCCTGTCCGGATGCCTTCGCCAGCAGGAAAGCCAATCTCCACAACCCCTGCACCGGTCTCAAGAATGAGGCGCCTAATCAGACGCGGAAGTTCGGCGCTGGCCCCGACGGTGTCAGCCCACCTCAGCAGTTGTTCCCGATCGGCGAAGCCCGGTCGAATCATCATCCCCCCCAGCTGCTAGACACCAATGCGTGCGCACTCTCTCAGAGCGCCGCGAAGACTGCGCTGACCTCCCGAAGGGGTGTTGAGTTCGAGAATGCGTGAACGAGGCTGCCCTGCGTGCTGCCCCGACGCATGTCGATAGCTCGGGTCTCATGATTGTACGAGAATGCGTACCTCTCGGCGCCGATTCTGGCCCAGAGCACGTTCTTCATCTCACCCTCCCGCTCAAAAACTTTGAGCGGTTCGTCGTCCATGCGCCAGAGGACTGCCCCGGCCAGCGCGAGCACGACATGACTCACATCGTCCGCGTGATCGGCGGCTCGCTTCATGACGCCTTGGATGTAGTTCCGCAGCACATCGACATCGGAGACCGTCTTGGGCATCGTGACCTCCTTGCGTGATTCCCGGGCCCATTGTTCGAGTCACTCGATCCTCGCGCCATGAGCTGGGCAATGCAACTCCTTACAGGTAGAGAGAGCCACCGGCCCAGTTCGTGTTCAGCGAAGTCCCTGCGAGATGGATCGCTGGCGGCCCCGCGGCTTCGGCGCCATGTTCCGGAAGCTCAGGATGTTAACAGCATGCCGCCAGGGCTGTTAACCCAAGCAGCCTCTTGGTCAACAGGAAGAGAGAGGCCGAGAGAGGATTCGGGGAATTCCCGGGCAGATGTACGACCTCGATCGGAGTTCTAGTTAACACCGAGAGAGTCGCCCCCGCGATCCCCGCGCCCCGCCAAACTCCCCGCCCCCCGCAAAGAAAAAAGCCCCGACCGCCTCTCGGCGATCGGGGCTTCTTCTATCTTCACCCCCATCAACTCGGGGGAACGATGACTGGCTCCTCAGGTAGGATTCGAACCTACAACCCTTCGGTTAACAGCCGAATGCTCTACCATTGAGCTACTGAGGAACGGATGGCGATGGACCGCCGGGAGCAGCGATTATGGGCACCCCGGGGCGACCCGTCAACCACGTCAACCGCGACGATCCCGACTAGGCCTTCACGTACGTGATCGACATCCCCTGCACCCACTTCCCGCCCTGATCCATGTGGATCGTGAAGGTGTACTCCTTCGGCGAAACCGGGTGCGTGACCATCTTCATCTTCATCTTGCCCTGGGGGGTCTCCGCCTCGGTCAGGTAGACCAGATCGCCGGCCTCGACGTGGCCGTGGCTCACCATCCCCGACGGCTTCATGCTGTCGAACCAGGTGTGGACGAACGTCTTCGAGTTGGCGTCGTACGTCTCGACCCCGTGACCCTCGAAGGAGCCCATCGCCCCCTTCGAGTGGTAGTCGTGGATGAGGGCGAGCTTGCCGAGCCCCCACTTAATCGACGACGTCCCCTCGCCGGTCCCGCCGGCCGGGTTCCAGGGAGACGGAGCGTGAGTTTCGCGGGTCTTCCATTCGCCGACCATGAAGTTGAGCTTGTCGTGCTCGGGGGTGCGCTGCGGCATCATGTCCTTCATATCGCTCATCGATCCTCCTCTCCCGGCAGGGCCGGGATGGCGCGAAGCGGGAAACAAGGTTCTGGGGTGCCGTCATTCTAGGATGTATTACGCGTGGCGGCGCTATCGTTTTCAGACGGCCAGAAGATTCGGGCGCACGCCGAGGAACTCCCGGAGCTTAGAGAGCGCCTGGCCGCGGTGGCTGACGGCTGACTTGGCGGCGGTCGGCATCTCGGCGAAGGTCTTCCCCGCGGGATCGTAATAAAAGACAGGATCGTACCCGAACCCGTTCGAGCCGCGCGGGGCGGGGAGGATGCGGCCGCGGACGAGCCCGTCGAAAGTGGCGACCACGCGCCCGCGATCCGCGAGGGCGAGGGCGCACTCGAACTGCGCGCCGCGGCGGGCCTCGGGAAGCCCCTCGAGCTCGACCAGCAGCCGCCGGCAGCGGCCGGCGTCGTCGAGCTTCGGGCCACCGTAGCGGGCCGAGCGCACCCCGGGTCCGCCGCCGAGGGCGTCCACGCACAGCCCCGAGTCGTCGGCGAGGGCGAGCCCCTGGAAGACGCGGCTCGACTCGACCGCCTTGAGGACGGCGTTGCCGCGGAAGGTGGACTCGTCCTCGGGGAGATCGGGAACCGAGGGAACGTCGCGAAGGGAGAGGAGCGTGAGGCCCGGAACATCGGCAAGCGCCAGGGAGACCTCGCGGAGCTTGGCGGCGTTCGTCGTCGCGACGAGGAGTGGCCTTCCCATCGTGGGGGAGATCAGCGGGTGTTGGGGGGGGCGGGCGGCGCGGCCCGCAGGAGGGGCGTCAGCGCGTCGCCGAGCGCCTCGCGCTGGACCGAGAAGAGGTGATCCGTTCCGGCGTCGGCGAAGGCGAGGAGGCGCGTGAGGTCGTCGCGGCTGAAGGGGGTCTTCTCGGCGGTCCCCTGCACCTCGACGTAGCGGCCGGAGTTCGTGCGGATGACGTTCATGTCGACGTCGGCCTTGCTGTCCTCGTCGTAGTTCAGGTCGAGGAGCGGCTCGCCGTTGAGGAGGCCGACGGAGACGGCGGCGACCATGCCGGTGAGTGGGGGGCGCGTGACGACGTATTTGTGGCGCACCCAGGCGAGGGCCTGCGCGAGGGCGACGTAGGCGCCGGTGATCGAGGCGCAGCGCGTGCCGCCGTCGGCCTGGATGACGTCGCAGTCGATCCATATCGTGCGCTCGCCGAAGGAGGTCATGTCCACGACGGCGCGGAGCGCGCGGCCGACGAGGCGCTGGATCTCGAGGGTGCGCCCCGACTGCTTGCCGCGCGTTGCCTCGCGCTGCGTGCGCTCGCGGGTGGCGCGCGGGATCATCGCGTACTCGGCGGTGACCCAACCCTGGCCCTTGTCCTTGAGGAACGGCGGGACCTTGTCCTCGACGCTCGCGGTGCAGATGACGTGCGTCTCCCCCGCGCGGATGAGGGCCGATCCTTCGGCGCTCTTGATGACGCCGGTGGTGATCGTCGCGGGGCGGAGCTGGTCGGGGGATCGTCCGTCGGGTCGGGGCATGCGGAGGAGACTACCACAGGGTGGGCTTGCCAAATCCCCTCCCCTTGCCAAATCGATGGCGCGCTCGCAGGGTTCGCGGCCTAGAATTCGGCCCACGGAAGCCAACCTTCAGGAGGCCCGACCATGAGCCCGATGCCCCCGACGAGCCCGAAGACGCGTGAAGCCGTCCAGATCGTGACCGCCCACCACCAGAGAGAGGGGGCCGGCTTCATCGTCCGTCGCCCCTTCCCGACTCTCGAGCTCGACCAGGCCGACCCGTTCCTTCTCATCGACGAGATGGGGCCGGCCGACTACAAGCCGGGCGAGGCGGTCGGGGCCCCCGATCACCCGCACCGCGGCTTCGAGACGGTGACGTACATGCTCGCCGGCGAGTTCGAGCACGAGGACTCGGCGGGGCATCACGGCTTCATCCGCCCGGGTGACGTGCAGTGGATGACGGCCGGCGGCGGCATCGTCCACTCCGAGATGCCTTCGAAGGAGATCCGCGAGAAGGGGGGGCGCGTCCACGGCTTCCAGGTCTGGGTGAACCTCCCGGCGAAGCTGAAGATGTCGCGGCCTCGCTACCAGGAGATCGCCGCGGCGGGGATCCCGACCGCGAAGTCGCCCGACGGCCTCGCGCGCGTGCGCGTCGTCGCCGGGGAGGCGCTCGGCGCGAAGGCGGTCATCGACACGCACATCCCCATCGTCTACCAGGACTGGTCTTTCGACGCGGGGGCCGACGTGACGGTGCCCCTTCCCAGGGAACTGCGCGCGATGGCGTACGTCTTCGGCGGATCGGTGCGGGTGGGCGATTCGGGGGCCGAGATCGGCGACGGTCAGCTCGCGGTCTTCGGCGAGGGAGAGAGTGTCAGGTTCCGCGGACAAGTCGGCGCCAACGGCGCCGACGCCAACAAGCCGGCGCGGATGCTCCTCCTCGCGGGGAGGCCGATCGGTGAGCCGGTGGCCCGCTACGGCCCCTTCGTCATGAACACGGAAGGAGAGATCCGGCAGGCGATCCGCGACTACCAGAGCGGGAAGATGGGCGAGATCACGAGGACGGCGGAGCTGCGCTGACGGCTCAGCTCCGGGTCCCGCCTCCTATCGGCGGGCCGTCGGTCTTCGGGGGCGGCTTGTCGTCGGGGGGCGGGGCCGGCGTCTCCGTCTCGGGGGCAGGGACGGCCCGGGCCGGTCGCGGCGCGTGCGTCGTGCCGGTGCCGACGAGGCTCATCTCGGGAAGGAGCGGGTGCGAGAGGTCGAGGTGCCCGCCGAGGTCGTCCACCTCGTCCCCTTCCACCAGCAGCTTCACCTTCTGGATCTCGCCGAAGTTCGACGAGAGGGTGTTGACGATCGCGTAGACCGCCTCGACAGCGTCCGAGGATCCGTGATCGAGGCCGTCTTTGAACTCGGCGCTGAGATCGACGTACGCGACGCCGTCGTTCGACAGGAAGAGCTCCCGCGTCTGCGTCCCCGGCGGGACTGAGGGAAGGAGTCCCGCCTCCGACCCTTCGAAGAGGGCCTGAAGGGTCTGCCGCGCGCGATCGTTCACGGTGGCGGTGCGGAAGATGCGGCGCTTCTCGGGGGCGAGCGCCTCGCCGTCGGCACGGAGGAAGTACAGCGTCACGTCCATCTGGTTCGCCCCGCCGGTGAAGACGGGGGTCTCGATCGAGGCGGGGCCGGCGGCGGCGGGGCCGCCCGAGGCGGCTGAGTTCGCGTCCCCTGGGAGGGGCGCGGCGGCCGAAGCGGCGCCTCCGGCCGGCATCGGGGTGACCGCCGATTCGGTCCCCGCGGCGGGCGGCGCCGTCTCCCCTCCCCCCGAACAGGCCGCACAAGCAAGGACCGAAACGCCGGCGAGAAGCGACGCCGCGGCGAGGGCTGCGATCCCCCTCAAGGGTTGGGACCGCCTTCCGTGGGGACGGCGCTCAGCGCCCTCTCGGTCTCGTCCTTGAAGCGGACGATCGCCGACTGGAGCGCGTCGGCGACCTTGTCCTTGAACTCGCTCGTGACGAGGAGCTTCTCCTCGGTGTCGTTCGACAGGAACGCGACCTCGACGAGGACGGCGGGCATCGTCGCCCCCATCAGCACGGTGAAGGGCGCCTGCTTCACGCCGCGGCTGTCCACCTTGAGCAGCCGGTTCATCTCGTCCTGCACCACGTCGGCGAGGCGGCTCGAGCTGACGATGTGCTCCGACTGCGCCATCCCCCAGAGGACGAGGTCGAGATCGTTCTGCGAAGCCTCCGCCGCGGCCGCCTCCGGGGCGTTGGGATCGGCCGGCTGGTTCGGGTTGCCGTCGGTTCCGGGGGGAACGGCCGGCGGCGCGTTCTCCGCGTGCGCGAGCGTCATCGCCTCCTCGTCGCTGGCCGTCAGGGCCAGGAAGTACGCCTCGGTGCCGTGCGCGGAGAGGCGCCGCGACGAGTTCATGTGGATGCTCACGAAGAGATCCGCCTTCGCGTGGTTGGCGATCGCGGTGCGCTCGCGGAGGGGGACGACGCGGTCGTCCTCGCGGGTGAGGAGGACGGTCGTGTTCGGCAGGCGCGCGAGGCGATCTCGAAGCCGCTGCGCGATGTCGAGGCAGAGATCCTTCTCGAGGACGCCGCTGCGACCGACGGCGCCGACCTCCTCCCCGCCGTGGCCGGGGTCGATGACGATCGTCCGGATGGTGCCGGGCTCGCGGGGCGCCGGCGAGGCGGCGACGGCGGCGAGGCCGAGCGCCAGCGTGCAGGCGAGGCGTGTCATCGGTTTCACGGCGCGGAGTATAGAACGGTCAAGGGTTCTCTTCGACGAAGGCTCGGAAGGCGTCACTCTTTCGCTTCGCGTCTTCTCGCAGCGCCGCGTACCCGGGCTGGGCGCGCAGCCCCCTCATGCGGATGTCGTTTTCGTACGCCGGATAACAGAAGAAGCCTCCGTCGATCGCCTTCTTCATCAGCTCGAGGGCACGCCCGTAGTCCCCGATCCAGGCGAAGTGTCCGGACTCGTTGAAGACCACCTCCGCGTCCGGGGAGAGCTGATTGAGGCGGGCCTCGTAGATCTTTCGCGCGGACGCGGTCTCTCCGTCGAGGACGAAAAGCGCCGCCCGGCTGTAGTCCGAGAGGGTCCCGTTCGGATCGGCGGCGATGACCTTCCTCGCGTACCCCCGCGCCTCGTCGGCGCGTCCCCGCGCGACATCTCTCTCCATCCGGTTGTAGTCGGCCCACGAGCTGTCGTCGAGGGCGAGAAAGGGGTCCATCCGATCGAACGCACCGGCATAGAGGAAGATCCGCGCACCGCTCCGGAACTGCTTGTTCTGCGGGTCGATGGCGATCGCTCTCTCGGCCTCCCGCATGGCCTCGGGGAGGAGCGCCGTGTAACGGAAGAGATACGACAACAGGAAGTGGGTCCAGGCGTCCGAGGGCTTGACGCTCAGCCGGCGCTTGAACGTCCGGTACGCCTCCTCATGCTGCCCGCTCTCGACGAGCTGGATCCCGGTCGAGTAGAGCGCTTCGGTCAGATCGGGGTTCAGCTCGAGCGCCTTCCGCCGGGTCTCCTGCGCCCTCGCGTAGTCGGCGGGGCTCCCTCCCGAGTAGAGCGCCAGGTCGTACTGCCGCAGCGAGAGCGCATTCCATGCCGGGGCGAAGAGGGAGTCCTTCTTGAGCGATTGCTCGAGAAAGTCGATGGCCCTCCTGTCCCCGTCGGCGGTCCCCGGCTCCCCGCCCGCGCGCAGGAAGAGATCGAACGCCTCCCGATCCTTCGGGACGTCGGCCCTGAGGTGCGACGCCTCGGCGGGCGACAGCGTGACCTTCATCCCGTCCACGAGGCGAGAGACGATCTCGTCCTGCACGCCGAGAAGGTTGTCGAGCTTCGCGTCGAAGAGGTCCTGCCACTGCACCCGCTCGCCGGCGAGGTCCACGAGCTGCACCGAGATGCGCAGCGTGCTCCCGTCGGCGATCATCGTCCCCATCAGGAGATGGTCCACGCCGAGATCGCTCCCCGCCTGCTTCGGGTCGGGGGCGGCGTCGCGGTACTTCTGGACGTACGCCGAGGGGCGCACGGTGACGGCGTCGAGGTACGTGAGCTTGGAGATCACCGCGTCGGCGAGGGCGAAGCCGAGGAAATCGATGCGCGCGTCCTTCCGCACGTTCTGGAGCGGGAGGACGGCGATCTTCATCTGCGGCGCCGCCGCCGCGGGCGATCCGGGAATGGCTTGACCTGCCGGCGACGGGCCGGGGGGCGGGAGATTCGGCGCGTCCTGGCGCTTCAGCCAGGAATTGACGGCGGCGGAGGCGACGAGAAGGCCCACCGCGATCGCGGCCTTCGGGAGCAATGCGCGTCCCCTTCCGGGTGATTCCTCCCGGGGCCGCGACGCGCCCTGCCCCTGCCCCGACGTCGACTGCCGCACCTTCCTCAGATCTGCGAGAACCTCCTTCGCGGTCTGGTAGCGCTCCTCGCGATCCTTCGCGAGCATCTTCGAGATCACCCACTCCATCGCCGAGGGGGCCGCGGGGACGAGCGTGCCGATCGGCTGCGGCTCCCGGTTGAGGAGCGAGTCGATCGTCTCGACGCTGGTCCGGCCGGCGAAGGGGTGCCTCCCCGCCACCATCTCGTAGAGCGTGACGCCGAACGAGAAGATGTCGCTCCGCGCGTCGACGTCGGCGCCGCGCGCCTGCTCGGGGGACATGTACGCCGTCGTCCCCATCACCGCGCCCGGGGCCGTCACGTTCTGATCGGCGGTGTTCATCTCGGTGAAGGGGGTGAGGGCGCCGCCGGCCTCGAGGGCGCGCGCGAGGCCGAAGTCGAGGAGGCGCGCGTGGCCGCCCGTGTCGAGCATCACGTTGTCGGGCTTGATGTCGCGGTGGACGATGCCGAGGCCGTGCGCGGCAGCGAGGGCGTCTGCCACCTCCATCGCGACGCCGAGCGCGCGATCGAACGGCATCGCCCCCATGCGGAGCGCCTCGCGGACGTTCGTGCCGTCCACGTGCTGCATGACGAGGTAGATCCCGCGCTCCGGGTCCTCCTCGACCTCGTAGATGTGGACGATGTTCGGGTGATCGACCGCGGCGGCGGCGCGCGCCTCCCTCAGGAAGCGCTTCCTGCGCTCGCCGTCCTTCAGGAGGTGGGGCGGGAGGATCTTGATCGCGACGCGGCGCTTCAACCGCGTGTCCTCCGCGAGATAGACCTCCCCCATCCCTCCGGCGCCGAGCTGCGAGAGGATCCTGTAGGGGCCGATCGCCTGGCCGGCCTCGATCACCGGCCCACGTGGATGAGGCGCGCGCGCGCCGCCGCTTCGAGCCCCGCGACCTTGAGCTTCCATCCCGGCGGGGCGCCGGAGCCCGCGGCGAGCGGCTCGAAGGAGACGTCGAGAGGGGTCAAGCCCAGCATGAGCGTGGCCTTCCCCGAAAGATCGGCCGCGGCGGCAGCGGCTCCCGACTCCGCGGCCGTGAGGTGCACCTCCCCCTCGAGGGCGTCGGCCGACTTCAGCGTTCCCCAGAGTGTGAGGCCCGCGCCCCCTTTCACGATTGGCCTGAGCGTGTCCGCGACCCCCGGAAGGAGGATGGCGATCGTGTCGAGCGCGGCGCCCGCGTATCCGGGCTTCGCCGTGAGGAAGATCGACGCGCTCTCGGGGCGGAGCGCGGCGAGAGCCTTCGCGCCCGCGCCGTCCGCGGCGGCCATGGAGTCGACGCCGCTTCGGACCGCGTCGCCGTCCCTCGCGAGGAGGGCGTTGGTGCCGACGAAGCTGACCCAGACCGGCACCTCCTCGCCGCGCGACTCCGCGTTGACCCGGAAGATGTCCTGGTCCCCGTGCAATTCCTTCTCGATCTTCTTCCCGCGCCAGGCGATGAAGCTGAACATGGCGTGCAGGATGCGAAGGGAGTTCCCCGCGGGCGAGAGGCTCAGGCCGAGCATCGGCGGGGCCGCCTCGCCCCCCGGGCCTTCCTGGCGCCGCATCACGAGGACCGCCGGGAGGAGCTTGTCGATCTCCGCGTCGGTCGCCTCGCGCCTCGGGATGTTTCCGAGGATCATCGTCATGGGCACCGGGACCTTCGCGCTCTCGGGGATCTGCGAGCTCCTCGCGGCGTTCAGGAAGACGCGGACGAACTCGCGCGCGCCGGGATCCTCGGATCGCAGGTGCACCTCGGCGTAGACCGCGGTGGCAGTGTCGTAGAGGCGGGGCCCCGCGAGCGGCACGCCGGGGGTCTTGACCCAGTGGACGAAGAGGGAGAAGGCCACGACCACGAGGACGACGAGGGCGCCGGAGCACCCCAGGCATCCGAAGAGGAACTTCTGGCCGCGCGAGTAGGACATTCCGACCTCCGGCCGCGAATCTTACCACCGGGGATCCCCTTGACAACCCTCGCCGTTTCGGCGTATTAGTCCCCCCGTATCCGACCCTCACGAAACGCGACACGGAGGCGCGCATGCGGCCGCATCGAGCTTGGATCACGGCGGCGGGGCTCGCGCTCGCCCTCGGGCTCCTGTCGCGCGCCCCGGGGGTCGCGGCGGCGCCGGCGACAACGTCGGCCGCCGATCCCGCGGTGAAGCCCGCGGTGGAGAAGGAAGCGAAGTTCCTCTCCAAGACCTACGTCGTCGATCGCAAGTACAAATCGATGCTCGGCCCCCAGAGCACGCAGGTCATCCACCTCGAGGATTCGCCCGCCACGGAGCTGCTCTGGGTCACGGGGTTCAAGGCGGTGATGGTCGGTCCCGACGGCGAGACCCCCGCGTCGCAGGAGTTCATGTGCCACAGCAACCTCGATCTGAACATGACCCAGCACCGGAGGATCTTCGACATCACCCGTGAGTCGCCCAACCGGATGTTCACCCTCTCGCAGGGGCAGCAGGAGATCCGGTTCCCCGACGGGTTCGGCGTGCCCATCCTCTCGAGCGAGCCGTTCATGCTCACGACGCAGGTCCTCAACCACAACGTCGAGGGGCAGACCTTCGAGATCCGGCACAAGGTGACGGTCGATTTCGTGAGGGACAGAGATCTCAAAGCGCCGATGAAACCGCTCTTCCAGGTGTCGGCGAACGGCCTCGTCCTGATCGAGGGGAAGGACGGCCATTTCAACCTCCCGCCGGGCGACGACAAGGCGCACGGACCCGGGTGCCTTCCTGGGACGGGGGCGAACGACAAGAGCCGCGTCTTCACCGACGATTTCGGCCGGAAGTTCGCCGGCCACTGGCTCGTGAAGCCGGGGCGCGAGGTGAACCACACCAACACGACGAAGTTCATGAGGCTGCCGTACGACACGACCCTCCACTACATCGCGGTCCACATGCACCCGTTCGCCGAGAGTTTGGAGCTGCGCGACCTCACCACCGATAAGAGCCTCTACTTCAGCAAGGTCGAGCCGACCCACGGGAAGATCGGCATCGACCACGTCGATCACTTCTCGAGCGCCGAGGGGATCCCGCTCTACAAGGATCACGAGTACGAGCTGGTGAGCGTTTACAACAACACGACGAACGCCGACCAGGACTCGATGGCCGTCATGTACATGTACGTCCTCGACAAGGAGTTCAGGCCGCCCCACCTGTGAGAGGCTCAAAATGAATGGCACTCGCGGCGCCGCCCTGGCGGCGATCTTTTTCCTCCAGCTCCTCCACGGCGCCTCGCCCGCTTTCGCCGAGGGGGCACCCGACTTCTGCGCGTCTCTCAAGGAGATGGTCGCCGCCGGTGCGAACGGCTTCGACTCGGTCAAGGGGGAGGCCTCGGCGAAGGGGGACAGGTGGAAGGTCGCTCCCGGGCTTCCCGGCGCGAGCGAGTGCGTCCTCACGAGGCCCAAGGACGGCGCGAAGCTCGCGTGCACGATGGCGTGGGATTCCGATCGCGCGGTCGTCGACCCGCGCTACGCCGAGGCGAAGAAGAAGGTCGAAGGCTGCCTCACGGGGTGGACGGCGACCGACGACGCCAGCACCCTCGATCCGCTGGCCACCGTGTTCACGGGCGACGACGCCGGGGTGAAGGTCGCCGTGCGCCTGACCAACGCGGGAACCGCCTTCAACGTCTCGGTCAGCCTGAAGGCGAAATCGAAGTGATGTTGTTGTCCGGATTGCGGTCGATCAGCTTGTTGAAGGGATCGATCCCCGCCTTCTTCGGCTCGGAATCGACGACGACCTCGAAGGTCTGAGCCGCCCTGTCCACGAGCCTCTTCTCGAGGAAGAGGACCTTCCCCTCGGGGGGCGCGTCCTTCGACTTCTCGCCGAAGACCCCCACGTCGACCCAGTCGTCGAGGCTCGCGGGCTTCTCGATCCCCGCGCCGTCGGCGTGGAACTTCGCGGAGGTGACGTCGATCTTCACGACGTACTTGCCGTCGTCGCGCTTCGTCCAGGTCGCGCTCGTCGCGCGGTTCTCGTAGAGCGTGATGCTCTTGAAGAGATCCTCGAGCATCGGGAGCTTGTCCTCGGGGACCGCCCGCCGAACGTAGTCGAGGAACTCGCGCGAGTACGTGTAGGGCGGCTCCTGGAACGCGACGGCCTTCACGTACTCGCCGAGCGCGCGGTTGAGCGGCTCCTCGCCGACGGCGTCGCGCAGCGCGTACATGACGACGCTTCCCTTCCGGTAGTGGATGTACGGCTGGTTCTCGACGGTGTAGAGGGGCAGCTCCTCGATCCGCTCGCCTCCGCGGCTCCGGAGGTAGTTGTCCATCTCGTACTTGAGGAAGCGGCGCATCTTGTCGCGCCCGTACTCGTGCTCCATCACCATGAGCGCCGAGTACTGGGACATCGTCTCGGAGAGGAGCGTCGCCCCCTGGACGTTTCCGCCCATCACCTGGTGCGCCCACCACTGGTGCGCGACCTCGTGGGCCGTCACGTAGAAGACGTAGTCGATGGCGTCGGGGCGGTCGGCGACCCTCGCGATGAAGCCGATGCTCTCCGAGAATGGGATCGTGTTGGGGAACGACTGCGCGAAGGTCGCGTAGCGGGGGAACTCGACGATCCGGACCTGCTTGTGCTGGTACGGCCCGAAGTTCGTCGTGTAGTAGTCGAGGGACTTCTTCACCCCCTCGATCATCCGGTCGACGTTGTAGGGGTGCCCCGCGTGGTAGTCGATCTCGATCGCCACGTCCTTCCAGCGGTCACGCTTCACGGCGTAGCGGGCCGACAGGTACGCGAAGAAGTCGAAGATCGGCGAGTCCATCGAGTAGCGGAAGTAGTGGCGGCCGTTTTCGGTCCACTCCTTCTCGAGGTAGCCGGGGGCGATCGCCGTCTGATCGGCGCTCGTGCTCACCGTCGTCGCGAAGTGGACCCAGTCGGCCTCGTTCGAGATGTAATTGTCGTTGCGGGCCTCTACGTTGTCGAGCTTCGGCAGTCGCTCGATGGGAGGGAGGCCGCGCTTCCGGCGCTCGTTGGGATCGTTCAGCTCGAAGAAGCGCGAGTAGCCGAGGTGCGGGAAGTACGCGGCGCTGTCGAAGAAGGTGCCGTTGGCGACGACGAGGGTGTTCGAGTTGTCGTTGACGAAGCCGGGGTTCCGCACGGCGAGCTCGAACGTCACGCGCGTCTCGGCGCCCGGGGCGAGCGGGTGATCGAGCTTGAAGATGCGGTACCCGAGGTCGGCGTCCTCGGTCTCGATCTTTCCGCCGTCCACGCCGAGCTTCCGGATGACGACGTCGGGGTTCAAGTAGAGGTGCACCGTCTCGAGGGGGCTCGCCGTCTTGTTCCGGAGGAGGTAGCTCCCGCGGATGTCCACGGCGCGCTCTTCCGGCCGGATGTCCACGTCGGCGCTGACGTCCACGACGCGCGGCCCCCGGAGCGACTCGTACTTCTTGTACTTCTTCTCGAACTCGGCCTGCCGGTCGAAGCCGGTGGCCGCCGGACGGTAGTGGTTCACGACGTTCGTGTTGTAGAAGATGACGCCGCCCGCCAGGGCTGCCCCCGCCACGGCCGCCGAGAGGGCCGCCTTCGCCGTGGCGGTGAGCCGGCCGCGCGCGAGCTTCATCCTCGCGGCCCACGCCGACTCCGATCCCCTCACCCAGAACAGATGCGCCAGGGCGACGAGCGCGGCACAGACGAGAGCCCAGTAGAGCGTGTACGAGGCGAGGGGCCTCGCGAAGTGGCCGTAGCCGTTCATGTCGGAGTAGGGGGCCGCCGGCATCGAGGGGAACCGGTACAGATGGTGCTCGAAGCGCATCGCCGGAAGGATCTGCCCCGCGATGTACACGAGGATCGACACGAGCCAGCCGACGAACTTGTTGTTGACCGTCACCTGCACGAAGAGGCAGAGGGCGGCGATGAAGAGGAAGCCCGGCGCGGAGACGAGGAAGAGCCCCTTCAGGTAGAGGGGGATCTCGAAGTTCGTGTACCCGCGGAAGGCCTGGATCCCGATCCCCGTCAACATCGCGACAACGTGCAGGACGACGACGAGGGCGGCGAGCGCGACCCCCTTCGACGCCCACATCACCCACGACGGCACCGGGAGGGCGTCGAACATGTCGGACATCTTCACGGTCCTCTCGCGCCACACGAGATCCCCGCTGTAGAAGATGAGGATGAGGAAGGCGAAGAGCCCGAACGATCCCGCGATGACGCGGAGCATCATGTTCGTGACGGGGTAGACGGCGGTGCCGTAGATGTCGTCGAGCTGCGACGAGCTGGCGATCAGATTGATGACGCCGAAGAGAGCCATCACGATGAACGGCAGCCCCTTCACCGCGCCCGCCATCTCGAGGCGTGCCTGGTGCAGGAACTGCCGAAACGCCGTCGCGCCGCCGAAGGTCGGGGAGACGGGCGCCAGAGGCGCCGCCGCGCGCGGCTCGGGAGTCGTCTCGACGGGATCGACGAGGCGCCGGCGGCCGCGGATCTTGCGCGCCGCCGCGGTCTCGAGCCTGAAGCGCATCGATGTGAAGGCAAGGACGACCGCCGCGACGCCGATCCAGATGAGCCGGTTCCACAGGAGCGGACCGACGAGCGACAGCGACATCGTGTTCTTCTCGGCGACGGTCCAGTAGCGGGCGACGAGCTCGAACGGGCCCCCGCCGAAGGGATCGAACATCGAGGCGAGGACCTGGTTGTCCATGTCGTTCAGGAACTGCCCCGCAATCCCGTAGCCGACGAAGAAGACGACGACGCCGACGTACGTCCACAGGAGGCTGCGCGTGAGGACCGCCAGCGAGAAGAAGATAGCGCCGGTGAGGAAGAGGTTCGGAAGGACGAAGATCAGGATCGCCTTCACGTACGGCATGAGCATGAAGGCCCCGACCCGCTCCGGCTCGATCCACGGCATCTTCGCGCCCAGGGCGATCGCGAGGACGACCCCGCCGAAGACCAGCATCGCGAGGAGGAGGGCACCGAAGAACCGGCCGAAGAGGTAGTCGCGCTTCTTGAGCGGCAGCGAGAAGAAGATCGCGTCGGCCTGGCTCTCGATGTCGCGGTGGACGCTGTTCGCCACGAAGGCGGTCGAGAGGAACGTGCCGATCGCCGTCATCACCAGGATGATCTGGTAGATCACGAAGGGGGCGTTCCGGTGCACGCTTCCGATCGAACCGCCGATCACGACGACGTCGGTGGTGATCGCGCCGAAGGTCAGGAGGAAGAAGAGCGTGGTGGCGATCCAGAAGAGCGGCTGGCGGAGCTGGTAGCGGAACTCGAACGCGAGAATGCGCAGCAGCATGGCGTCAGGCCGCCTTCTGGCCGGACGCCCGGAGCGTCGAGAAGTAGACGTCCTCGAGGTTCGGCGGCGTCTCGTCGAACGTGGCGTCCGGCCGGGCGTCGGCGACGACGTGGATGGCCGTCCTCCCGCCGACGAGGCGCGTCGAGATGACCTGGAGATCGCGCTCGTACTTCTCGAGCTGGGCGCGATCGATGACCTTCTTCCAGATCTTCCCGCGCAGCTCGTCGATGGTCGCCACGGGATCGCCCGACCTCAGGACTCTGCCGCCGCCGATGATCGCCATGCGGCTGCACAGGTCGCTCACGTCGTCCACGATGTGCGTCGAGAGGATGACGATGACGTTCTCGCCGATCTCGCTCAGCATGTTGTTGAAGCGGAGCCTCTCGGCCGGATCGAGCCCCGCCGTCGGCTCGTCGACGATGATGAGCTTCGGGTCGCCCAACAGCGCCTGCGCGATGCCGAACCGCTGCTTCATCCCCCCCGAGTAGGTGCCGAGCTTCCGCTTCCTCACGTCCCAGAGATTGGTGCGGTGGAGCAGCGCCTCGACCGTCGCCTTCCGCTTCCCGGGCTCGACCAGCCCCTTCAGCACGGCGAAGTGGCTGAGCATCTCGAGGGCGGAGACCTTCGGGTAGACGCCGAATTCCTGCGGGAGATAGCCGAGGGCCCGCCTCACGTCGTCCTTCTGCTTCAGCACGTCGAGGGATCCGAGGCGGATGCTCCCCGAGTCGGGCTCCTGGAGCGTGGCGATGGTGCGCATCAGGGTGGACTTCCCGGCGCCGTTGGGGCCGAGGAGCCCGAACATCCCCGAGGGGATCTTCAGCGAGACGTTCTGGAGCGCGCGGACGCCGTTCGCGTACGTCTTGGAGATGCCGTCGATGACGAGCTCGGATGACATGATGCCTCCCGCGGGGTTCGAAGGGACCTGTGACGCGGGGATAATACTGAGCGCGCTTCGAAAAGGTTTCGCCTCAGCCCCGGTTCGAGGCGGGATCATAGCCGAGGTTGGGGCCGAGCCAGCGCTCGATCTCGGTCAGGGGGAGCCCGCGGCGCCGCGCGTAGTCTCTCGCCTGGTCGCGCCCGATGCGGCCGACGCCGAAGTACCGGGACTCGGGGTGGGAGAAGTAGAGGCCGCTCACGCTGGCGGCGGGGGTCATGGCGAAGCTCTCCGTGAGCGCGATCCCCGCCCCCTCCGCGTCGAGAAGGTCGAAGAGCTCGCGCTTCTGGGCGTGATCGGGGCAGGCCGGGTAGCCGAAGGCGGGGCGTATCCCCCGGTACTTCTCATCGATCAGCTCCTCGTTCGAGAGGCGCTCGGCCACCCCGTACCCCCAATCCCTCCTCGCCTGTCGGTGGAGCCGCTCCGCGAACGCCTCGGCGAGGCGATCGGCGAGGGACTTCACCATGATCGCCCGGTAGTCGTCGTGATCGCGCTCGTAGCGGGCGGCGAGCTCTGCGGCTCCTATCCCCGCCGTGACCGCGAAGGCCCCGACGAAGTCCGGCCGGCCGCTCCCCTTCGGCGCGACGAAGTCGGCGAGGGATCGATACGGGCTCCTCTCGTCCTGCGACGCCTGCTGCCGGAGCATCGGGAACCTCACGAGCTCGCGGCCGGGGTCGTCCGCGCGCGCGAGGACGACGTCGTCCCCCTCGGCGTGCGCCGGCCAGAAGCCGTAGACCGCACGGGCCCGGAGCAGCTTCTTCCTCACGATCTCGTCGAGGAGGCGCCGGCCGTTGTCGTAGAGGTCGCGCGCGGCGGCACCGACGACCGGATCGTCGAGAAGCCTCGGGAAGCGCCCGCGGATCTCCCACGCGGTGAAGAAAAACGTCCAGTCGATGAAGTCCACGAGCTCCGAGAGAGGCTGGTCGTCGAGGAGACGGGGCCCCAGGAAGGCGGGGGACGGTGGCTCGACTTTCGCCCAGTCGATGCGCGGGGCGCGCGAGCGCGCCTCCTCGATCGGGAGAAGAGGCTTTTCCTGCTTCCCGACGTGGAGCGCGCGCAGCGTCTCCTGCTCCTTGCGGTTGCGCGCGTCGAGGGCCGCTCGCTGCGGCGGATCGAGGAGCGCCGCCACGACGCCGACGGCCCGCGAGGCGTCCTGCACGTGAACGACCTCCGAGGGGTACTGGGGGGCGATCTTCACGGCGGTGTGCTGGCGGCTCGTCGTCGCGCCGCCGATCAGGAGCGGGATCGTCATCCCGCGTCGCGTCATCTCGCGGGCGACCCCCACCATCTCGTCGAGCGACGGCGTGATGAGCCCCGAGACGCCGACGAGGTCGGCCCTCTCCTTCTCCGCGGCGTCGAGGATGCGGTCCGCGGAGACCATCACCCCCAGGTCGATCACCTGGTAGCCGTTGCAGCCGAGGACGACGCCCACGATGTTCTTGCCGATGTCGTGGACGTCCCCCTTCACGGTGGCCATCACGAGGCGCCCGGCCGAGCCCCCCTCGCGCGTCGAGGCGTCCATGAAGGGCTCGAGGTAGGCCACCGCCTTCTTCATCGCGCGCGCGCTCTTCACCACCTGGGGGAGGAACATCTTCCCGGCGCCGAACAGGTCGCCGACGACCTTCATCCCGTCCATGAGCGGCCCCTCGATGACGTCGAGCGGGCGGCCGAGCTTGAGGCGCGCCTCCTCGGCGTCCACCTCGATGAAGTCGACGACGCCGTGGACGAGCGCGTGCGAGAGGCGCGACTCGACGCTCCCCTCGCGCCACGCGAGATCCGTCTCGCGCTTCCTGCCGCGACCCTTCACCCTCTCCGCGAACTCGACCATCCGGTCCGTCGCGTCGGGGCGGCGGTTGAAGAGGATGTCCTCGACGTGCTCGAGGAGATCCTTCGGGATGTCCTCGTACAGGCCGAGCTGGCCGGCGTTGACGATCCCCATGTCCATCCCGGCGCGCGAGGCGTGGTAGAGGAACGCGGCGTGGATCGCCTCGCGCACGAGATCGTTCCCGCGGAACGAGAACGAGAGGTTCGAGACGCCCCCCGAGATGTGCACGCCGGGGCAGCGCTCCTTGATGATGCGCGCGGCCTCGATGAAGTTCAGGGCGAAGGCGGAGTGCTCCTCGATGCCGGTCGCGATCGCGAGGATGTTCGGGTCGAAGACGATGTCCTCGGGGGGGAAGTCGAGCGTTTCGGTGAGGAGCCGGTAGGCCCGCTCGCAGATCGCGACCTTCCGCTCCACGGTCTCGGCCTGCCCCTTCTCGTCGAAGGCCATCACGACGACGCCGGCGCCGTACCGGCGCACGAGCCGCGCCTTCGCGAGGAAGTCGGCCTCCCCCTCCTTGAGGGAGATCGAGTTGACGATCCCCTTCCCCTGGATGCACTTCAGCCCCGCCTCGATCACCGACCACTTCGAGCTGTCCACGACGATCGGGAGGCGCGAGATCTCGGGCTCCGCGGCGACCAGGTTGAGGAAGATCGTCATCGCCCGCTCGGAGTCGAGCATCCCCTCGTCCATGTTCACGTCGAGGAGGTTCGCCCCGCCCCGCACCTGGTCGAGCGCGACTTCGAGGGCCGCCGCGTAGTTCCCCTCCTTGACGAGGTTCCGGAAGCGCGTCGAGCCGGTCACGTTCGTCCGCTCGCCGATCATGATGAAGTTCGAGTCGGGGCGGATTTCGAGCGTCTCGAGGCCGGCGAAGTGCGAGTGGACCGGCCCCGGCGCCGGCATCGCGCGCGGCCTGAGCCCCTCGACGGCCGCCGCGATCGCGCGGATGTGCGCCGGCGTCGTGCCGCAGCACCCACCGACGATGTTGACGAGGCCGCTTCCCGCGAACTCCCCGAGGAGCGCCGACGTCGTCTCGGGCTGCTCGTCGTAGCCGCCGAAGGCGTTCGGGAGTCCGGCGTTCGGGTGGCTGGTGACGTAGATCGGCGCGAGGCGCGACAGCTCGGCGACGTACGGGCGCATCTCGCGCGCGCCGAGAGAGCAGTTCACCCCCACCGAGAAGGGGCGGGCGTGCGCGATCGAGTGCCAGAAGGCGTCGACGGTCTGCCCCGAGAGGGTCCGGCCGCTCTTGTCGGTGATCGTCACCGAGATCATGATCGGCACGCGCTCCTTGCGCTTCTCGAAGGCCTCGTCGATGCCGACGAGGGCGGCCTTCGCGTTCAGCGTGTCGAAGATCGTCTCGACCAGCAGCAGATCGACGCCCCCTTCGATGAGGCCGCGCGCCTGCTCGGCGTACGCGTCCTTGAGGGCGGCGAAAGTGATGTTCCGGAACCCGGGGTCGTTGACGTCGGGGCCCACGGTCAGGGTCTTCGGGGTCGGGCCCATCGAGCCGGCGACGAAGCGCGGCCTGTCGGGGGTCTTCTCGCTGAAGCGATCCGCCGCCTTCCGCGCGATGCGCGCCGCCGCGATGTTGAACTCGAGGACGTGCGCCTGCAGGCCGTAGTCGGCCTGCGCCACCGCGGTGGCGCCGAAGGTGTTCGTCTCGATGATGTCGGCCCCCGCCTCGAGGAACCGATCGTGGATCGCCTCGATCACGTCCGGCCGCGTGACGTTGAGCGTCTCGTTGTCGCCCTTGAGATCGAGAGTTGAGGCGGCGAACCGCTCTCCGCGGAAGTCGGCCTCCGTCAGGCCGAACCCCTGGATCATCGTCCCCATCGCCCCGTCCAGGACGAGGATGCGCCGCGCGAGAAGGGGGGCGAGTCTGGAACGAACGTCAGGGCGGCTCATGGTGAATTCACAGTATGGCGCAAGAGACGCGCGGTTTCCCCTGACCCGCGCGAGGGCGCGCGTCGCCCGAAAGGGGGCTCGAAGCCGCAAGTCATTCCTTTGGGACAAGTTGCGAGGACGGCGATTCGCGGTGTACCATGGCCGGACAATCCAGCTCGCCGATGACGCGTGCGCGCGGTCCCCGATCGCCGCAACCCGTTCTTCCCCGGCCTCTTCCCGGGCGCGGAAGGGCGCGGCGCCCGCGTCTCCGCGCGGCGGAACGAACCATGAGGCTCATCTGGAACCGGCGTGAGATCTCCGGCTGAACGCGCGACAGAGGATCCGGCGATGGCGCGCGCTCGCACCATCGTCGATGTCCTGAAGCTGCGCGCAGAGCGGCACGCCAGCCGAACGGCCTTCACCTTCCTTCCGGAATCCGGCGACCCGGCGGCGATCACCTTCGCGGATCTCGACGATCGCGCCCGCGCGATCGCGGGAAGGCTCCTCGACGCGAAGCTCCGGGGGGAGCGCGCCCTTCTCCTCTACCCCGCGGGTCTCGAGTTCGTCGAGGCCTTCTTCGGCTGCCTCTACGCCGGCGTGATCGCGGTGCCGGCCTACCCGCTCCGGGCGAACCGCACGCTCGATCGCGTCGTGGCCATGACGCGGGACTCGGGGGCCGTCGCCGCGCTCTCCCCCGCTGCGGCGATGCCTCGCGCCCGCGAGATCGCCGCGCGATCCCCCGCTCTCGCCCGCCTCCGCTTCGTCGCCACCGGCGAGCCCGGCGCCCGGCCGCCGGCACGCGACGTCGCCGCGGCCGGCGACGCCCTCGCGTACCTCCAGTACACCTCCGGCTCCACGTCCGAGCCGAAGGGGGTGATGGTCGGCCACGCCAGCCTCCTCGCGAACTCCGAGGCGATAAGGCGCGGGTTCGGGCATTCCGAGCGGAGCCGCGCGCTCTCGTGGCTGCCGCACTTCCACGACATGGGGCTGATCGACGGGATAGTGCAGCCAGTCTACTCGGGCTTCCCAGCGCTCCTCATGTCGCCGCAGCGCTTCCTGCAGGACCCTGCGGCGTGGCTCGAGGCGATCTCGCGCCACTCCGTGACGCACAGCGGCGGCCCCAACTTCGCGTACGACCTGTGCTCGCGGCGCGTCGATCCCGACCCCACCCGAATCGATCTCTCGTCCTGGGAGGTCGCCTACAACGGAGCCGAGCCGGTCCGCGCGGAGACGCTCGAGAGGTTCGCGGCGCGCTTCGCCGCGTGCGGTTTCCGCAGCCGGTCGTTCTACCCCGCGTACGGCCTCGCCGAGGCGACGCTCAAGGTCTCCGGAGCGACGCGCGGCGAGGGGGCGACGATCGTGCGGCTGAACCGCGCCGCCCTCGAGGCCGGACGCGCCGAGGACGACGCCGCGGGGGTGCCTCTGGTCGGCGCGGGGAGGCCGGCCGACGGGACGCGCGTCGTCGTCGTCGATCCGGATCGCGGAACACCGCGCGCCGACGGCGAGATCGGCGAGATCTGGGTTACCGGACCCGGTGTCGCGATGGGGTACTGGTTTCGGGCGGAGGAGACCGAGGCCAACTTCGGAGCGCGCCTCCCGGGGGAGGCGTCCCGCTATCTCCGCACGGGCGATCTGGGCTTCACGCGCGGCGGGGAGATCTTCGTCACCGGCAGGCGGAAGGATCTGATCATCATCCGAGGCCGGAACCTCTACCCGCAAGACGTCGAGCGCACCGCCGGGTCCGCCGCCCCGGGCCTTCGCGCGGGGGCGGGGGCCGCCTTCGGCGTCGAGAGGGACGGCGAGGAGCGACTGGTCGTCGTGCAGGAGATCGAACGGCGAGCCGCCGAGGACCCCGCGGAGACGATCGCCGCGATCCGCGCCGCGATCGTCGAAGCGCACGAGGTCGACCCCGACGCGGTGCTCCTCCTCGCCGCGGGGACGGTCCCGAAGACGACGAGCGGCAAGATCCAGCGCGCCGCCTGCCGCTCGGCGTACGTGGCCGGAAAGCTCTCGCCGGTCGGGTCGTGGCGCGCCCCGGAACCTGCGCCCGGGCCGGCCTCGGAGCCCGTCACGAACGACGCGCGCGCGTGGATCGCCTCCCGCCTCGCGGCGAAGCTCGGCGTCGCCGCCTCGTCGATCGACCTCGCGCTTTGCGCCGCGCGCCTCGGCCTCGACTCCCTCCGCTCCCTCGAAATCGTCCACGAGATCGGCGCGCGCTACGGCGTCGAGATCACGGCCGCGGATCTGATCGCGGCGCCGTCAATCGAAAGCCTCCTCTCGCGCCTCGTGCCGGAGGCGATGGAGTCCTCCGTCCCCGCTTCTCCCGCCGACGGCCACCCGGAGGAGTCCCCGCTCACCGCCGGCCAGAGCGCCCTCGCTTTCCTGCACGGGCTGGCCCCGGCCGCCGGGGCCTACACGATCGCCTCGGCCCTCAGCCTCGAGGGATCCCTCGACGCCGGTGCGCTCGATCGCGCCGTCCGGGCGCTCGTCGCCCGCCACGCCTCGCTGCGCGCGCGAATCCTTCTCTCTGGAGGCCCCCCCCGGCAGCGCTTCGACGTCCCCTTCGAGGCGATCTACGCGACGCGCGACGCGCCGGGAGGCGAGGTGCCGGACCCGTCCGCGCTCGCGGACGAGGCGGGGCGGCCGTTCGATCTCGAGGCGGGGCCCCTCGTCCGGATCACGCTCCTCAGGGGCGGCGCGGGGGCCACGCTCCTCATCGCCGCGCACCACACCGTCGCCGATCTCTGGTCCCTCTCGGTCGTCCTCCAGGATCTCCGCGCGCTGTACGCGGCGCAGACCGGCTCGGGGCCTGCGCCGGCGGGAGCTCCGCCGCATCCGGCCGAGCTGGCCGCGTGGCAGGAGCGCTTCCTCTCGGGCGAAGCCGGAGCGCGCCAGCGCGAGGCCGCCCGGTCACGGCTCGAGGGCGAGATTCAGGCGCTCGATCTCCCCGCGGATCGTCCGCGACCGCCGGCCCAAACCTTCCGCGGCGGCGCGATCACGCGACGACTCGATCCCGCCCTGGCGGCTTCCTTGCGGGAACTTGCGCGCTTGCGGGGCGTCACCCTCTTCACGCTTCTCGTCAGCGCGTATCAGGCGTGGCTCCACCGCATGACCGGCCAGCGCGAGATCGCGGTGGGCACGCCGGTATCGGGGCGGACCCTCCCCCGATTCGCCGGGCTCGTCGCGTATATGGTCAACCCGGTCGTCCTCCGAGCGGACTTTGCGGGCGACCTGGCGTTCGAGGATCTGCTCCAGTCGACGCACCGCGAGGTTCTCCGCGCGCTGTCGAGCCAGGACTACCCTTTCGCCTCGCTCGTACGCGACCTCGCGCCGGAACGGGACGCGCGCCGCTCCCCTTTCTTCGACACGATGTTCGACCTTCACGCCACCGGGGAGACGGTGCGGGGCGATCTCGGGGTCGCGGGCGAAGCTCGCATCGATTTCGCCCCCGGCGTGGCCGCGCGCCCGATCGGCATGGAGCGGCGGTCGGCGCAGTTCGATCTTTCGGTCACGGTCACCGACGAGAGCCAGACGCTCGCGATCGAGATGGAGTACGCCTCGGATCTCTTCGACGCGGCGACCGTCGACGCCTTCCTCTCGCGCTTCGTGACGCTCCTCGCCGCGGTCGCCGACGACCCCGTCGCCCGCGTCTCGCGCCTCCCTCTCCTCACACGCCGCGAGCGCGGGGAGGCGCTCCGCGACGCGAACGCGATCCCGGCGCGGATCCCTGCCGAGCCGGTCCACCGCCTTTTCGAAATGCAGGCGGCCGCACGCCCCGAAGCTCCGGCGGTCCATGACGGCGGGACGACCACGAGCTACGGAGATCTGAACGCGCGGGCGAACCGGCTGGCGCGGCGGCTCCGGAAGGCCGGCGTCGGGCCCGAGGTGCGCGCGGCGATTTGCCTGCCGAAGTCGACGGATGTGATCGTCGCGCTCCTCGCCGTCCTGAAGGCGGGCGGCGCGTACGTGCCGATCGAACCGTCCCTTCCGGCCGCGCGCCGCAGGTTCATGATCGAGGACTCGCGCGCGCGAATCGTCGTGGCGCGCGGCGATCTCGAGATCGACCTCCCCGGAGGAGTGACGCGCGTGGACCCGGCGGCGGGAGGAGACTCGCCAGGGGCCGAAAACCCCGAATATCCCGTCGACGCCGGGTGCCTCGCCTACCTTATATATACGTCCGGGACGACAGGGGTCCCGAAGGGGGTCGGCGTCACGCACGCGAACCTCCACTCGGTCTTTCTCGCGTGGCGGCGCGCTTACGGACTGCGATCGGGGCTCACCCACCTCCAGATGGCGGCCCCGGGCTTCGATGTCTTCAGTGGCGACGTCGTCCGCGCCCTCGCATCGGGGGGATCCCTCGTCCTGTGCGATCGCGAGACGCTCCTCGATCCCCCGGCGCTCGCCGGTCTCATCCGGCGCCACGGCGTCGGGTTCGCCGAGTTCGTCCCCGCGACGCTGCGCGAGCTGGCGGCGCACGTCGTGCGATCCGGACAGCGGCTCGAGCCGCTCCGCCTCGTCGTCGTCGGCTCCGACGTCTGGTCGACGGTCGACGCCGCGCACTTCCGCCGCGCGCTCGATCCCCGCGCGCGCCTCGTGAACTCGTACGGCGTGACCGAGGCAACGATCGACAGCACCCTGGACGACGCGGCGGATTCGGACCCGCTGCGCGCGGTCCCCGCGATCGGCCGGCCGCTCGCGAACAGCTCGGTCTACATCCTCGACGCCGGGCTCGAGCCGGCCCCCACCGGGGTTCGCGGTGAGCTGTACCTCGGGGGCCCCGCCGTCTCGCGCGGGTACGTGGGACGCCCCGACCTCACCGCCGACCGATTTGTCCCCGATCCCCACGGAGAGCCGGGGGCGCGCATGTACCGCACGGGCGATCACGCCGTGCGCCTCGGGGACGGCCTCCTCGAGTTCCTCGGGCGCGCGGACGCGCAGGTGAAGATCCGGGGCTTCCGCGTGGAGACGGCGGAGATCGAGGCGGCGCTCTCGGAGCACCCGACGGTCTCGAGCTGCGCCGTCCTCGCTCGCGAGGACGGCGGCGTCCGCCGTCTCGTCGCGTACGTCGTCACCGGGCGGCGCGAGGAAGCCTCCATCGACGCGCTCCGCGCGCACCTGTCGGGGAGGCTCCCCGAGTACATGGTTCCGGCGGCATTCGTCGTCCTCGAGGCGATGCCCCTCTCGGCGAACGCCAAAGTCGATCGCCGCGCGCTGCCGCCTCCCGCGTGGGAGATCGAGGCGCCGACCGACGGCGAGCGTCCGCTCACCGAGGTCGAAGAACGGCTTGCCGCGATCTGGCGCCGCGTCCTCGGCGCCCCGCGCGTGGGACCGCTCGACGATTTTTTCCGGCTCGGTGGCGATTCGATCCTGACGATCCAGATCGTCGCGCTCGCCCGCGAGGCGGGGATCGCGATCACCCCACGCATGATCTTCGACGCCCCGACCGTCGCCGCACTCGCCGCCGCGGCGTCCACGGACTCCGCTCCGGTCGACACGACGGAACGCACCGGTGCTTCGGCGCTGCTTCCGATGCAGCGCTGGTTCTTCGAACAGCGGTTCGCCCGCCTGTCCCACTGGAACATGACGATCGCGCTCGAAGCGCGCGGGGATCTCGACACCGAGGCGACCGTGCGCGCCGCGCGGGCTCTCGTCGATCACCACGAGGCACTCCGCTCGCGCTTCGCCCGCGAGGGATCGGCGTGGCGCCAGGTGATCGACGCTCCGAGGGCCCGGAAGGCGGAGGTCATCGAGGGAGAGGCCGCCGACGCGCTCGCCGCCCGTCTCAACGAGAGCCTCGACATCGAGGCCGGGCCGGTTGTCCGGTTCGGCATCGCTCGCGACGGCGGGCGGACTTCGCTGATCGTGGCGGCCCACCATCTCGTGATCGACGGCGTCTCGCTCAGGATTCTCGCGGACGACTTCGAGCGCGCGTACGGTCAGGCGGTGGAGGGAAATCCGATATCCCTTCCGCCGCGCACCTCGCCCGCGGGCGTGTACGCCGGCGCGATGCGTGACCCCAGGCCGGAACACCCCCTCGAGGCGGCGCCTCACCTGCTGCCCCTGCGCGGCGATGCCGCCGACGCGACCGAGGCGACGACCGTCGCCTCGTCGACACGGCTCGACGAACCCTCCACTCGCGCCCTGCTCGAGGCCGCCGCCGCGTCGGGGGAGCGCGTCGAGGACCTCCTCCTCGCCGCCGTCGCGGCCGCCCTCACCGAGGCGACGGGGTCGCGCTCCCTCGCGATCGAAATCGAGGGACACGGCCGCGACCTCGTCCCCGACGTCGATCTCTCGCGCACCGTCGGCTGGTTCACCGCGACGCGCGCCGTCGAGGTGGAAATGCCGGCCAGTGGCGACCCGCAGGCGGCGCTCGCCGCGGTGCGGCGCGCCACCCGGGGGACCGGCGCGGCGGCTGCGGCGCCGAGCGTCAGCTTCAACTATCTCGGCCGGTTCGACGCCGCCCCCGATCCGGACTCGCTCTTCGTCGCGGTGGCGGAGCCGGCGGCGCCGGCGCGATCCCCGCTCTCGCGCCGCACGCACGCGATCGAGATCGACGCGAGCGTGGCGGGAGGTCGCCTCACAATCCGATGGGCCCACGGAAGCCGACAGCTCGATCCCGCGTTCGTCGCGGCCCTCGCGGCGCGATGCCGCCACTTTCTCGATCGCCTCGTCGAGGCCGCCGCCGATCCCGGGATCGAGGAGAGGCTCGCGCTCACCCCGATGCAGGAGGGGATGCTCTTCCACCACCTCAAGGACGGCGCGCGCGATCCGTACGTCGCGCAGATCGCGCTCGAGCTCGAGGGAAAGATCGATCCCGGCGCCCTCGCCCGGGCGTGGCAGCGCGCGGTGGACGTCCACCCGGGCCTCCGCGCCGAGTTCGACTGGAAGGGGGAGACGCCGATCCAGGTCGTGAGACGGGGCGTGACGCTCCCCGTCGCGATCCACGACGAGAGCGAGACGTCCCTCCCCGACCTGATGGGGCGGGCCCGCGCCGCCGGGTTCGACGTCGCGCGCGCGCCGCTCGCCCGCGTGGACCTCTTGAAGACCGCGAAGGGGATCGCCGCCGTCTTCACGCACCACCATCTCCTCTTCGACGGCTGGTCGCTGCCGATCGTGCTCGAGACGGTCTTCGCGGCGTACGAGGGAGGCGCGGCGCCGCTTCATGACCCGGGGCGCGAGACGGCCGCACGGCGGGAGTACGCGCGCCGGGTCGAGACGCGCGACGCGCGCGCGGCGAGGGACTTCTTCGAGACCTACCTCGCCGGCGTTACCGAGACGACACCCGCCCCCGACCTGGGCGCCTCACGGACGGCCGCGTCGGGGGTCCTTCATGCCGGCGGCCCACCGCGCGCCGTCGAGCGCGCGCGGGCGCTCGGCCTCACGCCCAACACCGTCGTGCAGGCGGCCTGGGCGATGGTCCTCGCGGAGGCGATAGGCCGGAGAGACGTCGTTTTCGGCGCGACGTCGTCCGGACGCCCGCCTCAGATCGACGGGATCGGATCGGCGGTCGGCCTCTTCATCAGCACGCTCCCCGTCCGCGCGACGATCGACGGGTCGGCCCGAGCGCGGGACTTCATGCACGCGCTCCAGCGCGACGGCGCCGCGCTTCGCCAGCACGACCTGATCTCGCTCGCGGAGGTGCAGCGTTTCTCAAGAGTCGCGCCGCCCTCACCCATCTTCGACACGCTCCTCGTGTTCGAGAACTACCCGGTGGATGTCGCGGCGCTCAGGAGGCGCGCCGGCTTCCGCGTGACGGGCATCCACCTCCACGAGGAGACGAACTACCCCCTTTCGATCGTCGCCTCGTACGAGGAAGGGCTCTCCTTCCGGGCGATCTGGGACGGCAACCGCTGTGACGAGGCCTCGGCGCGCGCGGCGATTGAGCGACTGAACGCGACGATCGAGGAGCTGCTCTCCCGCCCCGACGCGCGCCTCGGGGAGCTCGCCACGATCCCCGCCGCCGAGCGCCGTCTCGTCGTCGAGACGTGGAACGACACGTCACGCGACTACGCGCGAGACGCGACGATCGCGGAGATCTTCGGACGCGTTGCCCGCGAGCGCCCGGACGAGACGGCCCTCGTCTTCGAGGGGGGCGCATGGTCGTACGCCGATCTCGACCGGCGCTCCTCGGGGATCGCGCGCGCCCTTCGCGCGCACGGCGTCGGCGCGGACTCCCGCGTCGCCGTGGCGATGGAGCGCTCTCCCGACTTCATCGCCGCGGTGCTCGGCATCCTCCGCGCGGGCGGCGCGTACGTGCCGCTCGATCCCGACTCGCCGCTGGCGCGCACGGCCCACATGCTCCAACAGGGCTCCGTCTCGCTCGTCGTCACCGACGGCGCGGCGCCGGTTGCGGAGGTCCCCCGCGAAGACATACGAGACTCTCGTCCGCGAGGCGGCGCTCGCCGCCCGCCCGGGAAGCGGCCCCGCCGCCGGCGCCGAAAACGTCGCCTACGTCATGTTCACCTCCGGATCCACGGGCGCCCCGAAAGGGATCGAGGTCACGAACCGGAACGTCCTCCGGCTCATCCTCGCCACGGACTATTTCCGCTTCGGCCCCGGCGAGACGATCCTCCAGATCGCGCGGACCGGGTTCGACCCCTCGACCCTCGAGATCTGGGGAGCTCTCCTGACGGGCGGGCGCCTCGCGATCGCGCCTCCCGGACCGCTCAGCGCCTCGGCCATCGCCGGCCTCATCCGCCGTTTCGACGTCACGACGATCGTGTTCACGGCCGGCCTCTTCCACGTCGTCGTCGATGAGGAGATGGACGCCCTCGCCGGCGTGCGCCAGGTGCTGGTGGGTGGAGACGTGCTCTCGCCCGCCCACGTCGCCCGACTGCTCGCCGCGGGATGCCCGCGCGTCGTGAACGCCTACGGACCGACCGAGGCGACGACCCTTGTCTGCTGCGCGGTCCTCGCCGAGGGCGACACCGCGGGGGCGCGCCTGCCCATCGGCGCACCGATCGCGAATTCGACCGCCTACGTCGTCGGCGACCGGGGCCACCCCGCGCCCATCGGCGCGCCGGGGGAGCTCTGGCTCGGCGGCGACGGCGTCGCGCGCGGTTATGCGGGACGCCCCGATCTGACGGCGGAGAGGTTCGTCCCCGATCCGCACGGTCCGCCGGGCGGGCGCCTCTACCGGACCGGCGACGGGGCGCGCTGGCTTGCCGACGGACGGCTCGATTTCCTCGGCAGGCGCGACGGCCAGCTCAAGGTGCGCGGCTTCCGCGTGGAGATCGGCGAGATCGAGTCGGCCCTCGCCGCACTTCCTGAGATCGCGGCCGCGGTGGCCGTCGTGCGGAGAAGAGGCGGGGAGGCGGAGGTCGTCGCGTACGTCGTCCCGCGGCGCGGTGAGGACCGCGATGCGGGGGCCGTGCGCGCTCAGCTTGCCACGCGACTTCCCCGATACATGATCCCGGCGAGCGTCGTCTTCCTCGACGCCTTTCCGCTGAACGAGAACGGGAAGATCGATCGACGCGCTCTCCCGGCGGCGCCCATGGCGACGCCCGCTCCCGCCACCCGGGCGATGGATCCGATCGAGATCGCCGTCGCCGATCTCTGGAGGATGGTGCTCGGCCTCGATCGCGTCGGCCCCGACGACGACTTCTTCGAAGTCGGGGGACATTCGCTGCACGCGACCCGCCTTATCGCCGCGATCCGCCGTTCGTTCCGGGTCGATCTGCCCATGGCCGCGCTCTTCGAGGCGACGACGATCGCGGGGCTGGCCCGAACCCTCGTCGCGCACGAGCCGCGGCCGGGACACGTCGGAAAGGCGGCCCGCGCGCTGGCGAAGCTCCGGACGATGACGGACGGCGCGACGGCCGCGAGGGAGCCATGAGCGAGCGGGACCGACAGACCCTCGACGCCCTTCTCGACTCCCTCCTCGACGCCGAGGGGGTCGAGAAAACCGCCGCTGCCTCCTCGATCCCGCGGCGCGGCGCCCGGCGCGCACCTCTCTCGCCTTCGCAGCGCCAGCTCTGGTTCCTCAAGGAGCTGGAGCCGGAAGCCCACCCGTACACGCTCGTTGGAGCGGTCCTCCTCCGGGGGCCGCTCGACGCCGGCGCGATCGAAGCGGCGATCGCCGGCGTCGTGGATCGGCACGAGGCCCTCCGAACGGTGCTCGAGTCCCTCGCCGGCGAGCCGGTCCAGGTGATCCGCGCCGCGATGCGGATTCCCCTCGAGCGGGCGAGCGGCGACGCCTCGCGGCCCGAGGAGGAAGCGGCCCGCGTGGCGGCGGAGATCGCGCGGCGCCCGTGGGACCTCTCCCGCGGCCCCCTCCTCCGATCGGCCCTCGTGGATCTCGGCCCCGGCGTCCAAGCCCTCGCCCTCGCGATGCACCACATCGTCGCCGACGGCTGGTCGATCGGCGTCCTCCTCCGCGAGGTCGCGGCCTTCTACGATGCGCGGCGGAATGGCCGGCCCCCCAACCTCGACCCGCTCCCCATCCAGTACGCGGATCTCGCCGCGTGGCAGATCGAGCGCCTCGCGTCGGGGAAGATCGCGCCCCAGATTGAGTACTGGAGGCACGCCCTCGGCGCGGCCGTCGCGCCTCTCGACCTCCCTTCGGACAGGCCGCGCGTCGCCGTGCCGAGACGCCGCGGCGGGGCGATCCGATTCGTCGTCGAGGGAGACCTGGCGGAGGGGCTCGTCCGCGCCGCCCGGGTCGGCGGCGCCACCCCGTACGCCGCGTGGCTCGCGTGCTTCGAGGCGGTCATCGGCCGCTTCGCCGAACGGACGGTCTTCACCGTCGGCACGCCGATCGCCGGGCGAGGCGAACCCGAGACGGCGAACCTCATCGGCATCCTCGTGAACCCTCTGCCGGTGCGCGCCGATCTCTCCGGCGATCCGACCCTCCGGGAGATGGTGACGCGCGCGCGCGACGCCTCGCGGGCGGTCCTCTCGAACGCCGACGCGCCCTTCGACATGGTTGTCGAGGCGGTGCGGGCTCCGCGTCTCCAATCGATCAACCCGCTCTTCCAGGTGATGTTCGCATACCAGGAGGAGCCTCCCCCCCTGATCGCTCTCACGGGGATCGACGCGGCGATGGTGGACGTCGATGACGGGTCGGCGAAATACGATCTGACGCTGGCGGTCGATCGCCATGGGGATCGCTTTGAAGGGGCGGTCGAGTACGACGCCGGTCTCTTCGATCAAGGGACGGCGGCCCGCCTCGTGGAGCAGATCCGTCGCGTCGCCGGGGCGCTGGTCGCGGGCGGGCGGACTCGTCTTTCCCGACTCGAACTCCTCGGCGAGGGGGAGCGCCGTGCCGTCGTCACGGATGCGAACGCAACCGATCGCCCCTTCGACCGCTCCGCGACCGTCGTGTCGCTCTTCGAGGCGCAGGTGAGGCGGACCCCGGAAGCCGTGGCGGTCGTCGGGCGGGACGGTCGCGCGACGTACGCCGAGCTCGAGGCGCGGGCCGGGCGGCTCGCGGGCGCGCTGCGCGCCGAAGGAGTGGGCCCCGAGTCGTCCGTCGGAGTCTGCCTGGGCCGGCACATCGACATGATCGCCGCGCTCCTCGCCGTCCTGAAGGCCGGAGGGGCGTGCCTGCCGCTCGATCCCTCGCTTTCATCCGAGCGTCTCGCGTTCATGATCGAGGACTCGCGGTGCCGGTTGGTCCTCGCCGAGACGGCGCACGCGGCGGCTCTCCCCGCGACGAAGGCGCGCACGATTCTCGTCGATCGACTCGACCCGGGGAGCCAGCTCCGATCCGGCGAGCGCGCCGCCGCCGCCCACCTGTCGCACGTGTTGTACACGCCGGGATCGACGGGGCTGCCGAAGGGCGTCGCGATCGAGAACCGGAGCGTGACGGCGCTCCTCGCGTGGGCCGCCTCTGCCTTCACGCCGGATCAGCGCGCGGGCGTTCTGGCGTCGACCTCGATCTCCTCCCACCTCTCGGTCCTCGAGATCTTCCTCCCTCTCGTGACCGGAGGGAAGGTGATTCTGGCGGAGGGCGCCCTCGATCTCCCGTCGCATCCCGCGGCCGCCGAGGTCACGCTCGTGAGCACGGTGCCGCCCGTCCTCGCCGAGCTCCTCCGCGCCGACCCCTTTCCACCTTCGGTGCGAACGGTCTGCGTCGCCGGGGAGGCTCTCCCCGCCTCGCTCGTCGAGCGCGCGTACGCGGAGCCCGGAGTCCGCGACATGTACAACCTCTACGGGCAGACCGAGCACACGACGGTCTCGACCTTCGCGCTCGTGCCGCGTGGCGACGCGCGCTCCCGTTCAATCGGCCGGCCCATCGACAACGTCCGCGCCTACGTCCTCGACGGAGCGCTCGAGCCCGTGCCGATCGGTTACCGCGGCGAGATCTGCATCTCGGGCGAGGGGCTCGCGCGCGGCTACGTCGCACGGCCCGACCTGACGGCCGATCGCTTCGTCCCCGACCCGTTCGCGGCGATGCCCGGCGCGAGGATGTACCGGACCGGCGATCTCGGGCAGCGCCGCCCGGATGGATCGATCGAGTTCCTCGGCCGCGTGGACGAGCAGATCAAGGTGCGCGGACTGCGGGTCGAGACGACGGTCATCGAGGATGCGCTCCGGAGCCACCCTTCCGTCGTCGAGGCGGCGGTCGTCGCGCGCGGGGAGGGGTCCGAGGGCCGGCTCGCCGCGTTCGTCGTGACGAAAACGCCGCGACCGACGCCCACGGATCTGAAGAGGCATCTCGAGGCGACGCCTTCCGCCACCCTCGTCCCGTCGAGCTTCGTCGCGATCGACGCGCTCCCGCTCCTCGCGCCGGCCGGGAAGGTGGATCGCGCCGCCCTCGCGGCGCGCGGCGAGCTGGCGGCCGCGCAGGAGCGGCTCTTCTCCCTCGCCCGGCGGGACCCCGACGGCGGCGCCCGAAGCCTCGCGGGAGCCATTCGCCTCGAGGGATCGCTGGATGCGGCCGTCCTCGCGGAAAGCCTCCGCGAGCTCGTGCGCCGCGACGAGACGCTTCGCGTGCGACTCGAGGACGGCCCCGACGGACCGGGCCGAATCCTCGTGAAGGCCGAGGATATCGTTCTCGCGCTCGACGATCTCGAGACGTGGCCCGCGGCCGGTCGGGAGCACGAGGCGGCACGCCGCGCCCGCGAAGAGGCGCAGCGACCGTTCGATTTCGCGAAGGGACCGCTGTTCCGGGCGCGCCTGCTCCGCCTGTCGGCGCACGATCATGTTCTCGTCGTCGCCGTCCACCGTGTGGCCTCGGTCGGGTGGTCGATCGGGCTCCTCTTTTCCGAACTCTTGGCCGTCCACGCGGCGCTCGAAGCGGGCGCACGGCGCGCCGACGGGGCTGGCTGGAGCCGCCGGCTGGACGCGGAGAAGCTCGAGCACGCGCTCGCCTGGTGGCGCGAGGAGCTCTCGGACCTCCCGGAGCTCTCGCTCCCGACCGATCGGCCGCGCTCCGTCAAAGCCGGGGAGGCGGACGCGTCGTTCCGCGTGCGCATCGAGAAGGATCTCGCCGAAAGGATGGCGCACCTCGCGCACGCCGAGGGGGCGACGACCCACGCGGCGCTCCTCGCCGCCTTCGCCGCCGTTCTCTCGAGGTGGTCAGGCCAGCGGGACTTCGGCATCGCGACGTCGGCCGGCGTCCCCGCGCGCGAGGGGCCGGACCGTCTCGTCGATCTCTTCGCGGAGCCCCTCGTCGTGAGGGCGCGGCTCGAGGGGAGGCGCGTTCCCTACCGTAATCTCATGCGAGCGATGAGGGAGTCCGCGATTGCAGCGGCCGCGCACCGGGACGTCCCCTTCGACCGCATCGTCGACGCGGTTCGTCCCGATCTCGCCCTCTCGCGCGCCCCGCTCGCGCGGGCGATGCTGACCCTGACGGGCGAAACTGAGGCGGCGCTCGATCTCGCCGGCATCAGGCTCACCCCGTTCCGCGCCGGGATGCCGAACGCGGAGTTCGACCTCACGCTCTCCCTCGCCGCCGCGGACGACGCCTTCGATGGATCCGTCCGCTACAGCCCGGAGCTGTTCGACGAGGCGACGATCCGCCGGCTGTGGGATCACTTCACGCGCCTGCTCGTGGCGGTCGGCGACGACCCCGCGGCCAACGTCAACACCGTCCGCCTTCTGGACGACGAGGAGACCGGGCGGGCCCTCGATTCCTGGAGCGGCCGCGCCGCCATCCGGGAGTCGGCGCGACCGATCCACGAGAGGTTTCTCGCGCGCGCCGCTGCGGCGCCTGAATCGATCGCGGCGGTCCTGGGTGAGCGGCGCGTGACGTACGGAGCGCTCGCCGATCGATCGGGGCGTCTGGCCGCGCGATTGATCGAGGCGGGGGTGAAGCCCGAGGAACGGGTCGGAATCGTCGCGCCGAGATCCCCGGAGCTCTTGACGGCGATGATGGCGGTGTGGCGCGCGGGAGGGGCCTACGTCCCGATCGATCCCGACCATCCGCGCGACCGCGCCGATTATTGCCTGGCCGACTCGGGAGCTCGCGTCGTCCTGGCCACGGTGGATCTCGCCTCCCAGGCCTCGGGGGGAGACAGGCGCGTGATCCTTCTCGACGACGAGGGCTCCTTCACTTCGAACCCCATCGATCGATCGCCGGACTTCGGCCCCGACGCGCTCGCCTACGTCATCTACACCTCGGGGACGACGGGACGACCGAAGGGGTCGATGATCCCGCACGGGGCCGTCGCGTCGGCGTACGAGGCGTGGGCGCGTCTCTACGGCCTCGAGAGCCTCCGCATCCACCTCCAGATGGCGGGAGTCGCCTTCGACGTCTGCACCGGGGACGTGATCCGCGCCCTCGGCTCGGGCGGCACGCTCGTCATCTGCGAGCGCGAGCGGCTTCTCGATCCGGCCCGGCTCTTCGAGCTCGCGCGCCGGGAGCGCGTCGAGTTCGCCGAGTTCGTCCCCGCGGTCCTTCGCTCTCTCGCCTCGCACACGCGCGGACGCGCGGAGAAGCTCGACTCGTTCCGGATCGCCGTCGTCGGTTCGGACGTGTGGACGGGGGCGGAAATCGACGAGTTCCGCGCGATCTTCGGACCCCACACGCGGCTCGCCAACTCCTACGGCGTCACTGAGGCGACGATCGACTCCACTTGCTGGTTCCTCGAGAAGGGCGGGGAGGCCCCCGGCGCGCCGCCGATCGGTTTCCCGCTGACGCACACGACGGTCTGGGTCCTCGACGAAGGGCTCGGGCCCGTCCCTCCGGGCATCACCGGAGATATCTACCTCGGCGGACCTGCCGTCGGACGCGGGTACCTCGATCGCCCGGATCTGACCGCCGACCGTTTCGTGCCCGATCCCTTCGACCGCCCGGGCTCGCGCCTCTACCGCACGGGCGATCGGGCCCGCTACCTCGCCGACGGTCGCATCGCCTTCGCGGGTCGCGCGGACGATCAGCTCAAGATCCGGGGCCAGAGGGTCGAGCCGGCGGAGATCGAGTCGGCGATCGCCGCCCTGCCGCAAGTCGGGGCCTGTGCCGTCGTCGCGAAGCGCGATCCGCAGGGGATTCCCCGCCTCGCCGCGTACCTCGTGATGCGCGACGGCGCCCCGCCCGACGTCGCGGAGATCCGGCGACGGCTCAGGGACTCCCTCCCCGAGGTGATGATCCCGCAGGCCTTCACCACGCTCGACGCGATGCCTCTCACCCCCAACGGGAAGGTCGACCGGCGGCGTCTCCCCGAGCCCGACTGGATCGCCGAGTCGTCGTACGAGGCGCCGCGGACCGGGATCGAAACGGCGATCGCCGGCGCGTACGCGGAGGTGCTGGGGATAGGAACGGTGGGCGCCACCGACGATTTCTTCGGCCTGGGCGGCCACTCCCTCCTCGCGACGCGCGTCGTCTCGCGGCTGCGCGCCTCCCTCGGGGTCGAGCTGCCTCTCCGGGCGATCTTCGAGGCCCCGATCGTCCGCGATCTCGCGTCGCGCGCCGAGAGGCTCGCCGGGTCACGCGTCCCGCCGCCCGTGCGGCGGGCGCCGCCGGCCGATCGCCCCCGTCTCTCGTACTCGCAACGCCGTCTCTGGTTCCTCGACCGCCTCGAGCCGGGGATGCCCTGGTACAACCTTCCCTCCTCGATCGCCCTCCGCGGCGACCTCGACGCGTCCGCCCTCGAGCGCTCGCTGGCCGAGGTCGTCCGCCGCCACGAGGCGCTCCGGACGCGATACGTCGAGGGACCCGACGGCCCCGAGCAGATCGTCGACTCCTCCTTCACCTTCTCGCTGCCTCTGGACGACCTCTCGAATCTCACAGAGGCGGATCGCGCGGCCGAGTGCGCACGCCTGACGCGCGAGAACGCGTGCGCCCCCTTCGACCTCGCCCAGGGGCCGCTGATCCGCGCCCGGTTGCTCCGCCTCGAGCCGGGGGATTACCGGCTTCTCGTGACGATGCACCACATCTCGGCCGACGGGTGGTCGTCCGGGGTCCTCGTCCGCGAGCTGGGGGCGCTCTATGAGTCCTTTGCGCGAGGCGACGCATCCCCGCTCCCCGACCTCGAGGTCCAGTACGCCGACTGGGCGGCGTGGCAGCGCGCCTGGCTCGAGGGGGGCGAGATGGACCGCCAGCTGGCGTTCTGGCGCCGCGAGCTCGAAGGGATCGAGACGCTGACGCTCGCCGCGGATCGCCCGAGGCCCGCGCGACCGACCTATGCCGGAGCGGCGTTCAGCGTGCGTCTCGGCCGGCCTCTCACGGATCGCCTGGTTCGGCTGGTGCGCGAGGAGGGGGCGACGCTCCACATCGCCCTTCTCGCCGCGTACGCCCAGACGCTCGGCCGCATGTCGGGGCAGAGAAACTTCGCGATCGGCGTCCCGGTCGCGAACCGGCGCGCCGCCGAGGTGGAAGGCCTCATTGGATTCTTCGTGAACACCCTTCCCGTACGCGCCCGGCTGGGAGGCGGTGTCTCGACGTTCCGCGACTTGCTGCGGACGATGCGCGACGCGGCTCTCGGGTCTTATGCGAACCAGGATGTCCCGCTCGAGCGCATCGTCGAGGCGATCCAGCCGGACCGCTACCTCGGCCACAACCCCGTCATCCAGACTCTTTTCGCCCTCCAGAACGCGGTCGCCGGCGACATCCGTCTCGAGAACCTCGAGTGCAGGTATGACGAGCCGCCCACCGGAATCTCGCGATTCGACGTGGAGCTCTTCTTCGACGAGACGGAGGACGGGCTCGAGGGGACGCTGAATTACGCCACGGAGATTCTCGACCGCGAGACGATGGACCGCTTCTTCGAGAACTTCGAGGCGCTCCTCGAGACGGGATCGGCCGAGCCGGATCGTCCCCTCGCCGATCTGCCGTCCCTCGCGCCGCGACAGCTCCGACAGGTGATGGTGGACTGGAACGCAAAGCCCATCCCCTACCCCGATCCGCCGATCGTGCACTCTCTCTTCGAGCGCGAGGCCGCCCGGCGACCGGACGCCGTCGCCGTCCGCTTCGGTGAGGCGCGGCTCAGCTACGGCGAGCTGAACGCCCGCGCGAACCGCCTCTCGCGCTTCCTCGCGGATCAAGGGCTTCGCCCCGGCGACCTGGTCGCCGTCTGCGTGGAGCGGTCGTTCGACATGCTCGTCGCGCTGCTCGGCGTGATGAAGGCGGGGGCGGCGTACGTCCCCGTCGACCCCGAGTACCCGGCCGAAAGAATCGCGCTGATCGTCGAGGACGCGGGGGCCGGGCTCGTCCTGACGCAGGCGCGCCTCGCCGCGCGGCTTCCCGGCGGGACGGCGCGCGCGATCCTTCTCGATCGCGACTGGAGGGAGATCGAGAGGGAGGATCCCGCGAATCCCCTCCTCCCCATCCCCCAGGAGGCCCTCGTCTACTGCGTCTACACGTCGGGATCGACCGGCCGGCCGAAGGGGGTCGCGATGACGCACCGCGCCATCTCGAACCTCCTGTCGTGGCAGCGCCGGGACTCCTCGACTGGCGGCGCGCCGCGCACGCTCCAGTTCGCGTCGCTGTCGTTCGACGTCTCGTTCCAGGAGATCTTCTCGACCCTCACTTCGGGGGGCGAGATCGTCCTCGTGACGGACGACGAGAGGCGGGACACGTCGCGCCTCGTGCGGATCCTGGAGGAGCAGCAGGTCGAGCGGCTCTTCGTCCCATTCGTCGCGCTCAATCAGATCGCCGAGACGGCGGTGACCGAGGGGGTCTACCCGTCGCGGCTGCGCGAGATCGACACCGCCGGCGAGCAGCTCAAGATCACCCCGGCGATGCGCGGGCTCTTCTCGCGCCTGCCGGCGTGCCGGCTCGTCAATCACTACGGCCCGAGCGAGACGCATCTCGTGTCGACGTTCGCGCTGGCCGGCCCGGCCGGCGCGTGGCCGGAGCTTCCGCCGATTGGACGGCCCATCGCCAACGCGCCGGTCTACCTCCTCGATGGCGAGGGGCGGCTCGTCCCGATGGGCGTGCCCGGCGAGCTGCACGTCGGCGGCGCGGGACTCGCGCGCGGCTATCACGCGCGGGCCGATCTGACCGCCGATCGATTCGTCCCCGATCCCTTCGGCGAAGCGCCGGGGGGACGCCTGTACCGGACGGGAGACCTCGCGCGCTTCCGCAGGGACGGAGAGCTCGAGTTCCTCGGCCGCATCGATCTCCAGATCAAGGTGCGCGGCTACCGCGTGGAGCCCGGCGAGATCGAGGCCGTGATCCTGCGGCATCCGGCGGTCGCGCAGGCCGCGGTCGCCGCGCACGATCACCGCGGCGGGAAGCGCCTTGCCGCCTACGTGGTCGCGCGGCCGGGATCGCGCGTCGAGGCGGGCGAGATTCGCGCCCACATCGCGGAGAGGCTGCCGCAGTTCATGGTCCCCGCGGCCATCGTCGTCGTGAACGGGTCCCTCCCCACGTCGCCGAACGGCAAGGTCGATCGGGCGGCGCTCCCCGAGCCCGACTGGATCGCCGAGGCGGGGTACGTCGCGCCCCGTTCGCCGGAGGAGGAGATCGTCTGCGGCGTCTTCGCGGAGGTCCTCGACCTTCCGCGGGCCGGCGCCGACGACGATTTCTTCGATCTCGGGGGCCATTCGCTGCTCGCGACGCAGGTCGTCTCGCGCGTCCGGCGCGCGTTCGGCGTGGAGATCCCTCTGCGGGTCCTCTTCGAATCGCCGACCCCGGCGGGGCTTGCCGCCGCGGCCGCCGCCGCGCTCCGCCGCGGCGCCCTCGCCCCGCCCCCGATCACGCGCGCCGACGAGCGCGCGCGGCGGCCCCTCTCGTTCGCGCAGCGCCGCCTGTGGTTCCTCGACCGCCTGGAGCCCAACGGCGCGGCGTACAACCTTCCCTCCGCGGTCCGCCTCGCGGGCAACCTCGACATCGGGGCTCTCTCGCGGACCCTCACGGAGATCGTGCGGCGCCACGAGGCGCTCCGCACCCGGTTCGTGGAGGGAGAGGACGGCCCCGAGCAGATCGTCGAGCCTCCGGAGACCGTCACGCTGCGGGCCGAGCCGATCGGCGGAACCGGCGCCGGTCAGGAGGCGGAGATGCTCCGTCTTCTGCGCGAGGAAGCCCGACGACCCTTCGATCTGGCGCGGGGGCCGATGCTGCGATGGCGCCTTCTGCGCCTGGCGCCGGAGGACCACGTGCTCCTCCTCGTCGCCCATCACATCTCGTCGGACGGCTGGTCGATGCTCGTCCTCGTGCGCGAGCTCGGAGCGCTCTACCGGGCCTTCGTCTCCGGCGCGCCGTCGGCCCTCCCCGAGCCGTCCGTCCAGTACGCCGACTGGGCGGCGTGGCAGCGCGCGTGGCTCCGCGGCGACGAGGTTTCGCGGCAGATCGAGTACTGGCGGGAGGAGCTTCGCGGAGCGCCGAACGCCCTCGATCTGGCGACCGATCGCGAGCGCCCCGCCGTCGCCACCTGGAGCGGCGCGACGCTCCACATCGAGCTTCCGGCCGATCTGCGGTTGCGCCTCGAGCGGCTCGCGCGCTCGGAGGGGGCGACGCTGCACATGGCCCTCCTCGCCGGCTACGCCTTCACGATGATGCGGCACAGCGGTCAGAGCGAGGTCGTCGTCGGAACCCCGATCGCAAACCGGCGATCCGCCGAGGCGGAGGACCTCGTCGGGTTCTTCGTCAACGCGCTCGCGATCCGCGTCCGCGGCGAGGGCGCCGCGACGTGGCGCGAGCTGATCGCGCGCGTGCGCGAGGCGAGCCTCGGAGCGTACGCGAACCAGGACATCCCGTTCGAGCGCGTCGTCGAGGAGCTCCAGCCCCGGCGCGCGCTGAACCGGGCGCCCCTGTTCCAGACGGCTTTCGCGCTCCAGAACGTGCGCGCGCCGAAGACCGATCTGCCGGGATTGTCCGCGACCTTCCTCGAGATCGACACGGGCACGGCGAAGTTCGACGTGTCGATGACCCTCAGCGAGACGGGCGATCGTCTCGAGGGAGGCCTCGAGTACAACACCGACCTCTTCGATCGCGAAACAGTCGAGGGGATCGCGACGACCTTCCGCGCCGCACTGGAGGCGGCGGCCGCCGATCCTTCCTCGCGGATCGACGCCTTCGCCGGCGGCGCGGCGCCGGAGGAAGCGCGCTCGATAGAAGCCCTCGCGGGCGCGCCGGCGGCGGGGGACGTTCCGTCGCTGCTCCACGAGATCTTCGAGCGGCAGGCCGAGCGGACTCCCGGCGCACCGGCCCTTGCCGGTCTCTCGGGTTCACTCACCTACGCCGAGGTCGACGCCGCCGCGAACCGACTGGCGAACCACCTGCGCGCGATGGGCGCCGCCCCTGACGACCGCGTCGCCGTCGTCCTCGAGCGCTCGCCGCACGCGCTGATCGCCTTCCTCGCGATCCTCAAGGCCGGCGCCGCCTACGCGCCCTTCGACCCCGCCGAGCCCGAAGAGAGACTGCGCTTTCTGGTCGAGGATTCCGGCGCGACGATCGTCGTCACCGATGAGGCGTCGGTCGAAGCCCTCCGCGGGACGGCGGCCTCGCTGGTCGCGCTCGATCGCGATGAAGCGACGATCGCGAGCGCCTCCGCCGCGCCCCCGCGCGTCACGGTACGGCCCGGAAACCTCGCTTACGTCGTCTTCACGTCGGGGTCGACCGGAAGGCCGAAGGGCGTCGGCGTCGAGCACCGCCAGATCACGGCGTACGTGCGGGCGGCGGTGCAGAGGCTCGGCATCGAGCCGGGGTGGCGCTTCGCCGTCGTCTCGACGATGTCCGCCGATCTCGGCAACACCGCGATCTACGCCGCGCTCGCGACCGGCGGCTGCCTTCACATGATCCCGCGCGAGATCGCCTTCGACGCCAGCGCGATCGAGGAGTACTTCGACGCGCACGCAATCGACGTCCTGAAGATCGTCCCCTCCCACATGCAGGCCCTGATGGGCGGAGCGCACCCGGAGCGCGCGATCCCGGCGAGGCTCCTCGTTCTCGGCGGTGAATCGACGCCGGGATCGAGGCTGTCGCTCTTCGAAGAGCTCCGTCCGGGCTGCCGCGTCGCGAATCACTATGGCCCGACGGAGACGACGGTCGGGGCGATCGCCGGCCTCGTCGACGGAGCCGACGGCGCGCGGGGCGCGCTTCCTCTCGGGCGGCCGCTCGCGCACGCGCGCGCCCTCGTCCTCGACACCGCGCTCCACCCCGCGCCGCGCGGCGTGCCGGGGGAGATCTACCTCGGCGGCTCCTGCGTCGCGCGCGGCTACCTCGACCGCCCCGACCTCACCGCCGATCGGTTCGTCCCCGATCCCTTCTCGAGCGACCCGGGGGCGCGCATGTACCGGACCGGGGATCGCGGGCGCTGGCTCCACGACGGCCGCGTCGAGTTCCTCGGGCGCGGCGACGCGCAGGTGAAGGTGCGCGGCTACCGGGTCGAGACGGGGGAGATCGCCTCGGCGATCGCGAGCCACCCCGAGGTCCGCGAGGCGGCGGTCGTCGCGCGGCCGGACCCGATCGCGGGGGCGAAGCTCGCGGCGTACGTCGTCCCCGAGCCGAGCCGCGCGCGCTCCGTCCTCGGCCAGCCGCGCCGGAAGCTCCCGAGCGGCGTCGCCGTCGCGGAGCTGAACCGGAACGAGACCGATTACATCCACCGCGAGATCTTCGAGACGCGCGCCTACGTCCGGCACGGTGTGGATCTGCGGGACGGCGACACGATCTTCGACGTCGGCGCGAACATCGGGCTCTTCTCCGTCTTCGCGAGCCTGGCCTGCGTGACCCCGCGCCTCTTCGTCTTCGAGCCGAACCCGCACCTCGCGCCGATCCTTCGCGCGAACGCCGCGGTCTACGCCCCCGAGGCGCGGATCTTCGACGTCGGCCTGGCCGAGAGCGAGCGCGCCGCGAGCTTCACGTTCTTCCCCGGGTTCTCGCTCCTCTCGGGGCTCCACGCCGACGCCGGAACCGAGAAGGAGGTCGTCCGATCGTTCCTGGAGAACCAGGGGCGCGCGGGAGCCATCGGAGCGCAGGCGCTCGCCGGCGCCGCCGACGCGCTTCTCGACGAGCGCTTCGCCGGGCGCGTGCTCGAGGTCCGGCTCCGCACTCTCTCGAGCGTGATCGACGAGCACGCCGTGGAGCGGATTCACCTGCTCAAGATCAACGTCGAGAAAGCCGAGCTCGAGGTGCTCCGCGGAATTCGCGAGGAGCACTGGGGGCGAATCGATCAGGCGGTCGTCGAGGTGGACGTCGCCGCGAGCCGCGCGCCCATCGTCGCCCTCTTCGAGGCGCACGCGTTCGACGTCCACGTCGAGCAGGACCCGCTCCTCGAGCGCACGGACCTCTGTTACGTCCACGCGATCCGCCGGGGATCCGGGCGCCGCCTCGTCCCGGGAGCGCCGCCGTCGGTCGAGGTCCGGGCGTCGGGAGAGCCGTTCCTCACCGCCGAGGAGCTGCGCGCTCACGCGGGAAGGACCCTTCCCGGCTACATGATCCCCGCGGCCTGGGTCTTCCTCGAGGCGCTCCCGCTCACCGCGAACGGCAAGCTCGATCGCGCACGCCTGCCGCAGCCTGTGGCCGAGGGGGGGGCTTACGTTGCACCGCGCGGGGAGATCGAGCGCGTCGTCGCGGAGATCTGGTCGGGGGCGCTGGGGGTGGAGCGCGTGGGAGCGCACGACAACTTCTTCGATCTCGGAGGGCACTCGCTCCTCCTGGCGCGGGTCCACGCCAGGCTCAGGGAGAGCCTCCGCGCCGAGATCACCATCGTCGACATGTTCCGTTTCCCCACGGTCGCCTCTCTCGCCGCGCGCCTCGCGGGGGACGTGCGCGACGCGGCCCCGGCGATGGAGGGGGCGGAGCGCGATCGCGGAGCCCGGCGGCGGGACGCCGTCAGGGCCCGCGCCGGACGCCGGCCGCGGGCGACGCCGGGGACCGACGCATGAGCGGGAGACTTCGATGAGCCAGGAATCACGCGACGATCTCGAGATCGCGATCGTCGGCATGGCCGGACGCTTTCCGGGGGCGGACTCCGTCGACGCCTTCTGGCGGAACCTCCGCGCGGGGGTCGAGTCGATCCGCGATCTGACGGACGAGGAGCTGCGCGCGGCGGGGGCCACCGACGCGGAGCTCGCCTCGAAAGACTTCGTGCGACGCGCCGCCGATCTCGCGGGCGCCGATCTGTTCGACGCCGCGCTGTTCGGCCTCACGCCTCGCGAGGCCGGGCTCATGGACCCGCAGATCCGGATACTTCTCGAGGACGCGTGGATCGCGCTGGAGGATGCCGGCCGTCTCGGCGACCGTCCGGACCTCCGCGTGGGGGTCTTCGCCGGCGCGAGCCCGAACAGTTACATCCTGAACAACATCTACTTGAACCTGAAGGCGGCCGAGGCGGTCGGCGCCTTCCAGACGTCGATCGTCAACGGGCGCGACTACCTCGCGACGCACGTCTCGTACCGCCTCGACCTGCGCGGCCCGAGCCTCCTCATCCAGACCGCGTGCTCGACGAGCCTCGTCGCGATCCACGTCGCGTGCCAGAGCCTCCTGAACCACGAGTGCGACGTGGCGCTCGCCGGAGGGGTCTCGGTCACCGTGCCGCAGACCTCGGGCTACTTCTTCGAGGAGGGGGGGATCGCCTCCCCCGACGGCCGCTGCCGCGCCTTCGACGCATCGGCGGCCGGGTGCGTGAAGGGGAATGGCTCCGCCCTCGTCGTGCTGCGCCGACTCGGCGACGCGATCCGGGACCGCGACTCGATCCGCGCCGTCATCAAGGGGTCGGCGATCAACAACGACGGCGCGCTCAAGGTCGGATTCACGGCTCCCGGCGACGAGGGGCAGGCGTCGGTGATCGCCGAGGCCCTCGCCGCCGCCGGTGTCGACCCCTCCACGATCGGCTACGTCGAGACGCACGGGACGGGGACGACGCTCGGCGACCCGGTCGAGGTGGCGGCCCTCGCGCGCGCCTTCGGCCGCACCTCCCCCGGTCACCGGTGCGCGATCGGGTCGGTGAAGACGAACGTCGGACATCTCGACGCCGCGGCCGGGGTCGCGGGCCTCGTGAAGGCGGCGCTCGCCCTCTCGCACGGCGAGATCCCGCCGAGCCTCCACTTCGAGCGCCCCAATCCGAAGATCGCCTTCGCGGGAACTCCCTTCCACGTGAACGCGGCGCTGACCCGATGGGAGGCCAACGGATCGCCGCGGCGCGCCGGGGTCAGCTCCTTCGGCATCGGCGGGACCAACGCGCACGTCGTCCTCGAGGAGGCGCCTCCCACGCTCCCGCGCCCCGCGCGCCGCGCGGCGCAGCTCCTGGTGCTGTCGGCCGCGAGCGAGCCGGCGCTCGCCGCCGCCGCGGAGAGGCTCGCCGCCGTCCTCGCGGGAGACGGCGCCCCCGATCTGGCCGACACCGCCTACACCCTCCAGGTCGGCCGGAAGCGCCTCCCGTGGCGGCGCGCCCTCGTCGCGTCGAGCGCGAGCGAGGCCGCGGCGGCGCTTCGCCGCCCGTCGGCGGCGCGCGACGATCGCCGCGACGCCGAGGTCGCGTTCGTCTTCCCGGGCCAGGGGTCGCAGCACGCCGGCATGGCGCGCGAGCTCCACCGCGGCGAGCCCGTCTTCCGCGACGTCCTCGATCGCTGCGCGCGGATTCTCGAGCCGATCCTGAAGCTGGATCCGAGGAAGGTCGTGTTCGCAGAGGGAGCCGCGGCGAACGACCGCCTCAGGGAGACCGCGATCGCCCAGCCGGCGCTCTTCGCCGTCGAGTACGCCCTCGCGAGGCTCTGGATGTCATGGGGGGTGAGGCCGTCCGCGTGCGCGGGGCACAGTATCGGCGAGTACGTCGCGGCCTGCCTCGCCGGCGTGATGACCGAGGACGACGCCCTGAGGCTCGTCGCCGAGAGAGGCCGCCTCATGGGGGCGATGCCGAAGGGGGCGATGCTGGCGACCCCGCTCTCGGAGGCCGACCTCGCCGCCCGCCTCGCCGCGCACCCCGGCCTTTCCATCGCGGCGATCAACGGCGCGACCTCGTGCGTCGCGTCGGGGCCCGAAGGGGAGATCGCGAAGCTCGAGATGGATCTGGCGGCCGGCGGCGTGGCCTGCAAGAGGCTCCGGACCTCTCACGCGTTCCACTCCGCGATGATGGATCCGATCGTCGGCGCGTTCGAGGAGCGCGTCCGCTCGGTGCGCCTCTCGCCCCCCTCGATGCGGTTCCTCTCCAACGTCACCGGCACGTGGATCACCGCCGACCAGGCGCAGGATCCCGCCTACTGGTCGGCCCACCTGCGCCGCGCCGTCCGGTTCTCTCAGAACCTCGCGGCGCTGGCCGAGGAACCCTCGAGGATCATCCTCGAGGTCGGCCCGGGAACGGCGCTCACGTCGCTCGCCCGCCGGCACGTGGGTCCGGAGGCGACGGTCATCGCGTCGCTCCGTCACGCGACGGACGGGGGGAACGACCAGCTCGCCCTCCTCGAGGCGGCGGGGGCGCTCTGGTGCGCCGGCGCCGCCATCGACTGGGAGGCCTTCCACGCCGGATTCGAGAGGCGGCGCATCCCGCTCCCGGCCTATCCGTTCGAGAGGAAGCGTCACTGGATCGATCCCGTGAAGGGGGGGGCGCGCGGCGAGGCGATCGTCGGGAAGAACCCCGACATGGCCCGGTGGTTCCACGTCCCCGGATGGAGACGATCGCTGCCGCCCGCGCCCGCCGAGCCCGACGGCGCGCCGTGGCTCGTCCTCGACGACGGCTCCGATCTCGGGACGAAGCTCGTGCTCCGCGCCCGCGAGCGCGGGGTCGACGTCACGACGGTGCGCGCCGGGACTCGGTTCGCGCGCCTCCGGGAAGGGGCGTTCGAGATCGATCCGGGGCGCCGCGAGCACTACGACGAGCTCCTCAAGGAGATCCGGGCTGGGGTTCTCCCCTCGCGCGTCGTCCACCTGTGGTGCGCCGAAGGCGCGCCGCTCGATCCGGGCGCGGCTCGCGATCTCGGGTTCTTCTCCCTGCTCCACCTCGCGCAGGCGATGGGGATCTCGGGGGCGACCGGGGATCTCCGCGTCGCCGCCATCGCGCGCGCCCTCTTCGACGTGGCGGGCGACGCGGTCGTCCGCCCCGAGCGGGCCGCCCTCCTCGGGATCTGCCGGGTCGCCCCCCAGGAGTACGCCGGCGCGATCTTCCGCCTCGTCGACCCCGGCGACGCGGCCGATCACGACGCCGCGGCGTCGATCGAGGCCGAGCTCGCCTCCTCCGACCGCGAGCCGGTCGTCGCATGGCGCGGCGGCCACCGGTGGATCCCCGCGTACGAGCCCGTGAGGATCGGCGCTCTCACCCCGGACGCCGCGACGGCCGCGGCCCGGGGGGCCTTCCTCTTCACGGGGGGGACCGGGGCGATCGAGATGGCCCTCGCGCGGCGCCTCGCCTCCACAGGTGCGAGGAGCTTCACCTTTCTCGGATGCGATGCCTCCGCCGAGGAGTCGGTCCGGGATTTCAGGAAGGCCGGGCTCGACGTCCTCTGCTCCCACGCCCGTCTCGACGATGCCGCCGCCGTCGCCGCGGCGCTCGGTGCGGCGCGCGCGCGGACGTCGTCTCTCACGGCCGCCTTCCACACCGCCGGGCCCATCGGCGGCGGGATGATCCAGCTCAAGACGCGCGAGGCGGCGGAGCGCGTCCTCGCCCCGCGCCTCGAGGGCGCCCCGGCCCTCGCGCGCCACATGCAGGAAGGGGAGACGCTCGTCCTCTTCTCGTCGGCGATCTCCGCGACGGGCGTCTTCGGCCAGTCGGACTACTGCGCGGCGAGCTGCTTCCTCGACGCCTTCGCGCAGTCGCGGCGCGGGGCCGCCGGCCCGCGCGTGGTGGCGATCGACTGGGGGACGGCCGCGTGGGATCGCTGGGAGGCGGCGACCTCTCCGGCGCTCCTCGCGCAGCTCCGCGACATCCAGAGCTCAATCGGCATCTCGATCGACGAGGGAGTCGAGGCGACGCTGCGGGCGCTGAGCCTGGACCAGCCTCAGATCGTCGTCACGACGCAGGATCTCGCCGAGATGGTGCGCGAGGCCGGCTCCGCGACGTTGACCGAGTTCCTCGAGGGCCTGGGGCCCGAGTCCTCGGGCGGCGCGGCGCGGGACGGCCGCCCCCTCGTCGAGCCGGCGGGGGAAACGGAGCGCCGGGTCGCGACGGTCTGGAGCGCGCTTCTCGGCGTCTCGCCAATCGGGCGCGACGACAACTTCTTCGATCTCGGCGGCAACTCGCTCCTCGCGATCCAGCTCGCCTCGCAGCTCCGCAAGGCGTTCGACGTCGAGCTGACGATCGCGAGCCTCTTCGAATCCGGCGACCTCAAGAGCCTCGCCGGGGCGGTCGACGCCGCCCTCGACGAGCGCCGGCAAGCCGGCGAGGTCGCCGCCCTCCTCGCGGAGATCGAGCGGATGTCGGAGGAGCAAGTGCGGGATCATCTCGCGCGGGACGCCGGCGCGGAGGAGAACCGGAGATGAGCGTGGACGACCGCCTCGACCGGCTGACCCCCGAGCAGCGTCGCCTCCTGGAGCTGCGCCTTCGCGAGCGCGGGCTCGGCCCCGCGCGCCCCTCCCCGAGACAGCCGGGCGCCGCGGCCCCCTCGAGCGTCGACGAGGATCCCGGGGCCTGGAGCTCGCGGCCTCCTGAGCGGCCCGTCCGCTTCAGCATCTACTTCTTCTCCGACGACGGCTCGCGCGCCTCGGGCTCGAAGTACCGCCTCACGCTCGAGAGCGCCCGGTTCGCCGACGAGCACGGGTTCGAGGCGGTCTGGACGCCCGAGAGGCACTTTCAGCCGTTCGGCGGGCTCTATCCGAATCCGTCGGTCCTCGGCGCGGCGCTCGCCGCGGTGACGAAGCGCGTCGGCATCCGCGCCGGGAGCGTGGCCCTCCCGCTCCACAACCCGGTGCGCGTCGCCGAGGAGTGGTCGGTCGTCGACAACCTCTCCGGCGGGCGCGTCGGGATCTCGTTCGCCTCGGGGTGGCACCCGGACGACTTCGTCCTCTACCCGAGCCCGTACGACGATCGCAAGGAGGTGATGTTCCGGGGGATCGAGATCATCCGCCGCCTCTGGAAGGGAGAGACGATCCTCCTCGAGGGGGCGGGAGGCCGCGCCGTCGAGGTGCGCACGCTCCCGAGGCCGATCCAGCCGATGTTCCCGATGTGGATCACGACCGCCGGCAGCCCGGCGACGTGGGAGCGGGCCGGCTCCACCGGCGCCAACGTGCTCGCCGCGCTGGTGGGATACGAGCCCGCCGACCTGACGCGGCTCGTCCTCGGCTACCGGCGCGCGCGCGCCGCCGCGGGACACGATCCGGCCGCGGGGATCGTCACGCTCGTCGCGCACGCGTTCGTCGGTGAGGACGACGCCGTGGTGCGCGAGCTGGTGCGCGAGCCGATGACGAGCTACCTCAAGACGTACATGAAGCAGTTCCAGGGGATATCGCTGGCCTCGACGGCCGACGCCGATCGCGACGCGCGCGACGTCGCCGCGCTCGCGTTCGAGCGCTACTTCGAGACGAGCACCCTCCTGGGAACGCAGAACAAGTGCTCGCGCGTCGTGGACGCCGCCTCCGCGTGCGGCGTGGACGAGATCGCGTGCCTGATCGACTTCGGGCTGGACACGGACACGGTGCTCGCATCGCTGCCCCGGCTGGCCGAGCTTCGCGAGCACTACGCCCCGGCTCATGCCGGCGGGCGCTGACCGGAACGCGCGAAACACCCGCGGAGGGCGGGTGGGAGAGGAGACGAGGAGATGCTGGCGAAAGAGCTGTTGAACACGCTGAAGGAGGACGGGCTCCGCAGGAGGCTCATCGCGCACCCGTTCTTCGAGAAGATCGGATCGTCGGATCTGAGCCGCGGGCAGGTGGGGACCTTCCTCGGGCAGTGGTGGCACCCGCTGCACTACTTCCCGGTCTTCCTGTCGCGCCTCATCTCGGTGGCGCCGCCGATCGAGATGAAGACCGCGATCGGGAAGATCCTCTATCAGGAGCTCGGTGAGGGAGATCCGCGCCGCGCGCACGAGGTGGTCTACGTCGAGACGATGACGCCCCTCGGCTTCGCGGTCTCGGAGATCCGAGGCGCCGCGCCGCTCCCCGCGACCGCGCGCCTGGTGGCGGGCTACTCGGAGGCGTCGAAGGATCTCCTGTCGGGGCTCGGTTTCCTCTACGGGACCGAGGTCGCGGACCTGGCGATGGTCTCCGGGATCGGCACGGCGGTGCGCAGGGTCACCGGAGCGAAGCGGCTCGAGTGGGTGGACATCCACGTGCAGCAGGAGCCCGAGCACGTCGTCCGCGCCAACGACACGCTCACCGTCGAGATCCCCGACGTGGAGAAGATGGCCGTCCTCGCGGGGGCCCAGTCGATGTGGCAACACTGGATCGCCTTCTTCGACGAGCTGGAGCGAGAGGTCTTCGCGCACCAGGGCGCCCACTCCGTCTCGTGAGCGCGTCTTGAGCCAGATCGACGAGCGCCTGAGGGCGCTCACTCCGGCCCAGCGCGCGCTCTTCGAGGCGCGGCTGAAGGAGAAGGGGCTCTCGCCCCCGAGGTCGAGATCCGTCCAGCCGATCCCGGGGAGGGAGACGCTCCCGTACTTCGAGACCTCCCTCGATCAGGAGCGCCTCTGGTTCATCGATCAGATGGATCCGGGGAATCCCGCCTACAACATCCACGCGGCCAACCGCCTCTACGGCCCGATCGACGCGACGCTCATGCAACGCGCGGTCAACGTCTCCATCGCGCGACACGAAGTGCTCCGGACGACATTCCGCGTCGTGGACGGAAGGCCGGTGCAGGTGGTCGCCCCGGTCCTGGAGATCGATCTCCCGGTCGTCGATCTGGGGCCTGTCCCTCCCGCGGAGCGGGAGACGGTGGCCCTCTCCGCGGCGGTCGCGGCCGCCTCCGAGCGGTTCGACCTCGCGCGCGGTCCGCTGGTGCGCGTGAAGCTGGGAAGGCTCGCCGAGGACGAGCATGTCCTCATGGTCTCCATGCACCATGCCGTCACCGATCGCTTCTCGTTCGACGTCTTCGAGAGCGAGGTCTCGCGCGTCTACGTCGCCCTCCGCGACGGAGGCTCGGTGGACCTCCCGCCTCTCCCGATTCAGTTCGCCGACTTCGCCGCGTGGCAGCGGGAGGAGCTCTCGGGGGATCGCCTCGAGCGCCACGTCGCGTACTGGCGCGAGGCGATGGCCGGGGCGCCCCTCGTCCTCGAGATCCCGGGGGACAGGCCGCGGCCGGGGGTGCAGACGTTCAACGGAGGGCGCGTCTACACGATGTACCCCGATGCCGTCCTCACCGCCCTCAAGGAGCTCTCGCGCCGGACCAACGCGACGATGTTCATGACGGTCCTCGCGGCGCTCGACGTCCTCTGCTACAAGCACACCGGCCAGCGCGACCTGGTCATCGGGTCGGCGATCGCGGACAGAAGCCGCCCCGAGACGGAGAACGTCATCGGGTACTTCCTGAACATGCTCCTCCTCCGCGCGACGATCGATCCGAAGCTCACGTTTCGCCAGCTCCTGGTCCGGACGCGCGAGCGGGCGCTCGGCGCGTACGCCCACCAGGACGTTCCCTTCGCGACGCTGGTCGCCGAGCTGAAGCCGAGGCAGGATCCGAGCCGCAATCCTCTCATGCAGGTCTCGTACATCTACCTCGACTTCCCGGAGCTCGAGACCTCCGCCTACGTGGGGCTCTCCGCGGGATCGATCGACGTGGACAACGGAGCGGCGCGGTTCGACATGACCCTCGCGTGCACCGAGTTCCCGGGAACCGGCATCCACGGCTACCTGGAGTACAACACCGACATCTACGACGGCGCGAGGGTGCAGCGCATGCTGAGCCAGCTCGGCCGGATCCTGGAGTTCGCCGCCTTCACCCCCGATCGTCCCATCGCCGAGCTCGACATGCTCGAGCCCGACGAGCGCGCGCGCACCACCGTCGCCTTCAACGACACCGCGAGGCCCTGTGAGCCCGCGTGCCTGCACGAGCTGGTCGAGCGCGCCGCCGCGGCGCGCCCGGAATCCGCGGCCTTCGTGATCGACGGGGTGACGACCTCGATCGCGCGGCTCAACGCCGACGCCGACCTCCTCGCCCACCGCCTCCGCGCTCTCGGGGCCGGCCCCGGATCCCTCGTCGGCGTCGCCGCCGGACGATCGGTCGCCCAGGCTGCCGCGCTCCTCGCGGTGATGAAGGCCGGCGCCGCGTACGTGCCGCTCGATCTCGCGCTGCCGGCGAGCCGGGTCGAGTCGATGCTGGGCGACGCGCGCCCCGTCGCGATCCTCGTCGAGAGGCGGCTCCGTGCGTCCCTTCCCTCGGGGGCCGCGGCGATCGTCGACATCGACGGGGCGCCGGACGCGCTGCGGGAGGCGAGCCCTCTGGCGGCCGCGAGGCGCGCGCACCCGGACGATCTCGCCTACGTCATGTTCACCTCGGGCTCGACCGGCGCGCCGAAGGGGGTGATGGTCTCCCACCGCGCGATCGTGAACCGGATCCTCTGGTCGCAGGAGAGGTACCCGATCCTCCCCGGCGACCGCGTCCTCCACGGCGCGTCGTTCGGCTTCGACATCGCGGCGTGGGAGCTCTTCGGCCCGCTCCTCGCGGGGCGGCGGTCGTCGTCCCGCGCGAGGGGGAGCACAAGGACCCGGCGGCGCTCGCGCGCCTTCTCCGCGACGAGCGGATCACGGTGGCGCACTTCGTGCCGTCGCTCCTGCGCCCGATCCTCGACGAGCCGCCGACGGCCCGGTGCGCGGATCTGCGCGCGGTCTTCTGCGGCGGCGAGGGGATGCCGCGCGACGTCCACGACCGCTTCTTCGAGACGCTCCCCGGCCGCGTCCTCTCCCATTTCTACGGCCCGACCGAGGCGGCGATCAGCTGCCTCTACCACGACTGCGATCCTTCGATCCCCCCCGGCGCCGTTCCGATCGGGACCCCCGTCTCGAACATGCGGGTCTACCTCCTCGACGAGACACTGCACCCGGTCCCCGAGGGGGTCGCGGGAGAGATCTTCATCGGCGGCTCCGGCCTCGCGCGCGGATACCTCGCGCGCCCCGATCTGACGGCGGATCGATTCGTCCCGGATCCCGTCTCCGGCGACCCCGGCGCCCGGCTCTACCGGAGCGGGGACCTCGCGAGGATGCGGCGCGGCGCGATCGAGTTCATGGGGCGCACCGACCATCAGGTGAAGATCCGCGGGTACCGCATCGAGCTGGCGGAGGTCGAGACGGCTCTCACGCGCATGCCCGGAATCGCGCAGGCCGTCGCCGCCGCGATCGACGACGACCCGGATCGACGGCTCGTCGCCTGGGTCGTCGCGAACGGCGAACCCCCGAACGAGACGGACATGCGCGCCCACCTGAGAGGCTCGCTCCCCGAGCCGATGATCCCCTCGGCCTTCGTCGTCCTCCCGCGGCTGCCGCTGGGCCCGAACGGAAAGGTCGACCGGAAGGCGCTGCCGGAGCCCGGGGCGGCGCCGGCCGCCGCCGCGTACGTGGCCCCGCGCACCCCCGCCGAGGAGGTGATCGCCGGGATCTGCGCGAGCCTCCTGAAGCGCGAGAAGGTCGGCGTCGACCACAGCTTCTTCGAGCTCGGCGGCGACTCCCTCCTCGCGACGCGCGTCGTGGCGCGCATGCGCGCCGCGTTCGAGATCGACTTCCCGCTGCGCCGCCTCTTCACGGGCCCCACAGTCCGCGAGCTCGCGGCGGCGGTGGAGGAGATCCTCGTCGAGAAGCTCGCGGCGATGGACGAAGCGGAGGCGGCCAGGCGTCTCGAGGGGCGCGCGGCGCCCGGGAAGGGCGCGGAGGCGCGATGAGCGACGCGGCGCGGGGCGCGGCCGGGCTCTCCCCGTCGAAGCGGGCCCTGCTCGAGTCGATGCTGCGCGGGAAGCGCCCGGGTGAGGCCCCCGCGATCACGATCCCGCGGCGCGGCGATCGATCGACCGCTCCGCTCTCGTTCGCGCAGGCGCGGCTCTGGTTCGTGCACCAGATCGTCCCCGCGAGCCCGGCGTACAACGTCCCGGCGGCGCTGCGGTTGCGCGGG